>DATAYT010000045.1:0-43904 GCA_036272395.1 Xanthobacteraceae bacterium | reverse complement strand
CCGCGGGCGGGCCGGAATCGACTCGCTGTCGCGCGAGCGGATAAGAACCGAATTATTGAAACTGTTGCTTGCTCCGCACGCCACGCCAACGCTGGCGCTGATGACCGAGACCGGCTTGCTCGGCAATGTGCTGGGCGGAGTGGCGCTGCTGGCGAGCTTCGAAAACATGGTCAAGGTCGAAGCCGCGGTCGCGCTCGAATCCGATCCGGTGCGGCGGCTCGGCGCGCTTGGCGTGTGGGTCGCCGAGGATGGCGAGCGCCTTGCGCAACGGTTGCGTCTATCGAATGCCGACGCCGAAAGGCTAACCGCGCTCGATGGATGGTGGCGTGTGTCACCCGAAAGCGGCGGCACATCGGCACGCGCGCTGTTATACGAGCTGGGTCCGCAGCATTTCGTCGACCAGGTGCTGGTGGCCTGGTCGCGTTCCGCTGCGAACGCTGCGGATCCCACTTGGCGCGCGCTTGCCGAACTGCCGCGGACGTGGACCGCGCCGGAATTTCCGCTCAAGGCGGCGGATTTTATGGCTCGCGGTTTTGCCGCAGGGCCGGCTTTGGGAGCGGCGATGCGGGCGGCCGAACAGGCGTGGATTGCGGCTGACTTCCCGGCCGATGCTGCTACGATCCAGGTCATTGCCGACCGTGCGGCGCGGGAAGCAATTCGGACGCGCTGAGCGAAGGCTTCAAGACGTTCGCGCGCGCAATGCGCGCAGGCGTTTTCGGCTAACCGCGGCGAGCTCCTGTAACCGCGGCCGCAACGGCGCCGCCAGCCGAATCGGCCGCATGCGCTCGACCTGCATCGCGTTGCCGCGCCAGGTGAAGTGATTGCCGCGCAGCGCGGCGACAAAGAGCGCCGGCAACATCAGATCGCGGATCAATCCATAGAGCGGGTGGAGCGGCGAGACATGCCAGCCGCCTGCCGCCGCGAGCGCCATTTCGCTGCCATACCAAAAGAGCGCGAACGCTAAAATGAAAAGCAAGATCGGCCAGCCGAAGGCGTAGGCCAAGATTGCCGCGCAAATCATCGGCAGAACGCCGCCCGAGAGAATTTCGGGCAAGAAATAGATGAAAAAGCTGGCGCGCCGCAGCCGGGCCCAGCGCAACTGGCGATTCCAGACCTCGCTGGCACTACGCCGGCCGAGCGGCTGCGCCAGCGGCCGGTCCACCAGGCGGACCTTGAGTCCCGCGCCACGTACAATTTTGGTTGCTGCGGCGTCTTCGGCGACTTCCTTGCCGAGCGCCTCGATGCCGCCGCCCGCCTCGAGATCGGCGCGCCGCCACAGCATGGTCTTGCCCTGGGCGAAGCCTCTGCCGAAGCTATCGACGATATATTGCCAGCGCGCCTGATAAGTGTTGAGGAAGGCGCATTCCATCTCCGCCCAAAATCCCCGCGGCTGCGATCCGATCGGCGGCGAGGCGACAAGCCCGGTGTCGGCGCGCCAGCTGGCGAACAGGCTCTGAATGTAGTCGCGCGGCATCAACACATTACTGTCGGCGATAACGACCCAATCATGCGATGCGGCGCGCCAGCCCTTGACCACATTGTTGAGTTTGGGATTCGTGCTCACGCGATCGTCGCCGATCAGTAACCGCGCATCGACCGTGGGGTAGGCGGCGATCAGGTCTTTGATCAGCGAGACAACTGGATCGTCCGTATCGGCGACGCAAAACAATATTTGAAAGCGCGGGTGGTCAAGCTCAAATGTGGAAAGCAGCGTCTCCGCGGCGTAGTTATCGATTCCGCACAACGGGCGCACCAAACTGACGGGTGGATAATCGCCGAGCTGAGGCGGCACTTTCCGGCGCAACCTGACGATCGCGATCGCAATGCTGGCAATCTGAACAGCAAAAAAGAGAGCGCAGAAGATCGCGGTAGCGAGAATCGGAATCGGCATCGCGGCGAGTGGTAGTAAGGCGTCATGACAAGCTTGTGACTCCGGCGCGACTCCCGAGAGGCGCCAGGCGAACGAAAGGGTCGTTAACGAATCGACAGTCGCGCGTTAACGATTGCTGTCATGCTGCTGCAATGGAGCAACTCTATAACCCTGATTCGATCAAACTGGGCGCGAGAATTCGGTCGGTGACATCCGAGCACGGCATAAAAAAATTCCGTACTCTGTTTATCTCGGATGTGCATCTCGGTGCGCGTGGCTGCCAGGCCGAACATCTTCTTAATTTTTTGCGCTATCACGACGCTGAGACCATTTATCTGGTCGGCGATATCGTCGATGGCTGGCAATTACGCTCCGGCTGGTTCTGGCCGCAACATCACAACGACGTCGTGCAAAAACTCTTGCGCAAGGCGCGCAAGGGCTCGCGAGTCATTTATTTGCCCGGCAATCACGACGAGTTTCTGCGCGACTATTATGGGACTCATTTCGGCGGCA
Organism: Xanthobacteraceae bacterium; assembly: GCA_036272395.1. GTDB lineage: Bacteria > Pseudomonadota > Alphaproteobacteria > Rhizobiales > Xanthobacteraceae > BOG-931. Next base: position 41,521 of record DATAYT010000045.1, on the reverse strand, counting down.
TCGAAGTGGTTGAGACCGCAATCCATGAAGCCGCCGATGCGCGGCGCTATCTTGTGGTGCACGGCGATGTGTTCGACATGGTGGTCAAGCATGCCCGCTGGCTGGCGCTGCTCGGTGACACCGCTTACGACTTTGCGATCCTCATCAACCGCCACTTCAATGCCATCCGGCGCCGGCTGGGTTTCCGCTACTGGTCGCTGTCGCAATGGGCCAAACATAAGGTCAAGAACGCCGTGAACTATATTGGCGCATTCGAGCAGACCTTGGCGGAAGAAGCGCGGCGGCATCGCGTCGACGGCGTGATCTGCGGCCATATTCACCACGCTGTCATTCACGAGAATTTCGGCATTCGCTACATGAATTGCGGTGACTGGGTCGAAAGCTGCACCGCGCTCGCCGAGCACGCCGACGGACGCTTCGAAATCATCACCTGGTCGGATCACCCCGAACTGCTGCGTCCGCCCGCGGACGAAGACGAGCCGCCGCTCTCGCTGTTCGACGAGCGCACCGGTATCGCCGCCTGAGCAGGCCAACTCTGCGATCCAACTGAACACAATTCAAGTTTCGGAGCGCTCGCCGGTCGGCGTAGCGGGCGCGTATAATCCATTTCATGAATCTGACGGTACGGATCGAGCGCTGGCCACTCCAGCGCGCCTTCACCATCAGCCGCGGCAGCAAAACCGAAGCCGTCGTGGTGGTTGCCGAGCTCGAGCACGGCGGCCATCGCGGCCGCGGCGAGGCGGTTCCTTATCTCCGCTATGGCGAAACGCCGGAAGGCGTGGCGGCGGTGATCGAGGCGATGGGCGCTGCTCTGCGCGGCGGGCTCGATCGCATCGGGCTGCAAACCGCGATGCCGTCCGGCGCGGCGCGCAACGCGCTGGACTGTGCATTTTGGGATCTTGCCGCCAAACAAGCCGGCCACCCCGCGCACGAACTCGCGGCGTTGCCCGCGCCAAAGTCGGTGGTGACGGCCTATACCGTCTCGCTCGACAAGCCTGAGACTATGGCGGAGGCCGCGGCGAGCGCCGCCAGCCGCCCTCTGCTCAAAGTAAAACTCGGCGGCGGTGACGATGCCGCGCGCATTGCCGCCGTGCGGCGCGCCGCGCCCAAGGCCGAACTTATCGTCGACGCCAATGAGGGATGGAGCGAAGACGATCTCGAACGCAATCTCGCCGCCTGTGCGCAAGCCGGCGTGACGCTGATCGAGCAACCGTTACCGGAGGGCCGCGACGCCGCCCTGGCGCAGATCAGGCGGCCGATCCCGGTCTGCGCCGACGAGAGCGTCCACGATCGGGCTTCGCTGGAGGCAATCGGCGGCAAATACGATGCCATCAACGTCAAGCTCGACAAAGCCGGTGGCTTGACCGAGGCGCTGGCGCTTGCGGCCGAAGCTGAACGGCGTGGCTTCGACATTATGCTTGGATGCATGGTGGCAACTTCGCTGGCCATGGCTCCGGCCATGCTTGTGGCGCAGCGGGCTCGCGTCGTGGACTTGGACGGGCCGCTCCTTCTCGCCGAAGATCGTCCGCACGGCCTGCGCTACGAAGGCAGCATCGTTTATCCCGCCAAGGCCGTCCTGTGGGGATGAGCCGCCGCCCGGCGGAGGTTCATGCAAAACCCTGCGCGATTCCGTTTGACTTAGCGGTTTCAACTAGCGCGCGACTGTTCGGTTGAGCCGACCTGATTTATACTTGGTGAGTCGCTCAAGGGTGGGACGTCCGGTGTGTTGCTTGCGATGGCCGGACGGCCTGACGTTGCGAACGACGAGGGCGTGCGCACGGCGGTGACTTGCGACTGAACTAGCCGCCAGCCTTTAAGCGAGACTCGCCAAGCGGCAAGCGATCGTCTCGTACTTGCTGTCGTTGCGCTGATCGAAGCCGTCGTTCGCAGACTAGGTCGAGCGTCGCATTCTCAGGACAGCGACACGATCGGCGGAAAGACCGATCCGTGTGCCGCGTTGTGCGTGTTTAGTGAGCAAGAGCTCATCGCCTCGTCTGGTAGTAGCCATGCTGCAGTGGAAACTTTAGCGGCGCTTTGCGTTGCGTTCCTGATGACTCGTTGAGTTCTCGAATTGTCGCGTATCGGACACAACGCTGAATTTGCTGCAGCGGCTCGAAAGTTACTCAGCAAAACAGTGCAAGCGAGGTGTAGGCGATGTGCTGAGTTCTCCGGGTCTGCTGGGCCCTCATGTTAGGTCCGCAAATGCAATCGTCTGGAGGCCGTTATGCACAGACTTACCGCTTTGGTTGCAGTGGCGTTGTGCGTGTTTGCGTCTGCTGCCGGCGTCTCGGCGCGCGATGACGGCCGTTACGCCAATTCTCCCCTAAAGCCCTGGTTCGACCAGCTTGCCAGCAAAAAGGGCTTGTGCTGCTCATTCGCCGACGGCGTCAAAGTCGAGAACGTCGATTGGGATAGCCAGGACGGACGTTACCGCGTCCGCCTCGACGGCCAGTGGATCGTAGTCCCGGATTCAGCGCTCATTACAGAGCCAAACCGTTTCGGCCCGGCGGTCGTTTGGCCCTATCGGGATGCCGATGGCGCCACGCAGATCCGCTGCTTCATGCCGGGAGCGGGAGCTTAGGGTCTGTCAGGCGACGAGCCGGGAAAATACCTCCGGATCGATATTGCCGCCGGAGAGTACGGCGACGGCAATTTTATTCCTGACATCAACCTTGCCGTGCATCACGGCCGCGAGCGCGACCGCTCCGCCCGGTTCGACCACCAGCTTCAATTCGGCGAAGGCAAAAGCGACAGCTGCGGCGACCTCATTGTCGCTCACCGCTACGCCTGCGCCCACCAACGACTGATTGATCGCAAAAGTAAGCTTGCCTGGCATGCGCGCCATCAATGCGTCGCAAATCGTGCCGGTCAGACTGGCATTCTCTTCGCGACGGCCGCTGCGAAACGAGCGCGCGTGATCGTCGAAATCTTGCGGTTCGGCGGTGTAGAGCAGGGCGGATGGAACGCGCGACTTGATTGCTAGCGCGATCCCGGCAGTTAACCCTCCGCCAGAGGCGGTCACGACCACGATTTCGGGAACAAGGCCGATTGCGCGGAGATCGTCGACGATCTCGCGTCCGGCCGTGCCCTGGCCGGCGATGATCAATGCATCATCATAAGGCGGCACCAGAACCGCGCCACGGCGGCCGGCAATCTCGGCAGCAATGGTCTCGCGATCGTCGCGCAATCGATCGTAAAGCACGATTTCGGCGCCGAATGCCGCCGTGCGTTCCCGTTTGGCACGGGGCGCATCCCGCGGCATCACGATCACGCAAGCCATCCCGAGCAGCTGTGCCGCGGCGGCGACGCCTTGCGCGTGATTGCCGGAGGAATAGGCCACCACGCCGCCGGCGCGCTGATCGGATGGAATCGCGGCGAGCTTGTTGTAGGCGCCGCGGAACTTGAACGAGCCGGTGCGCTGCAAAGTCTCGGCTTTTAGGAAAATGCGGCCGCCAGTCATTGCGTCGAGCGCAGCCGAGGTCAAAAGTGGCGTGTGCAGGGCTACGCCCGCCAATCGGCGGGCCGCCTCATCGACATCTGCGGCGGTGGGCAATACGAGTGGGGCGTCCACGGCGCTCATCAGCGCCAACGGTAACGCTGCAATCGCACCGCAAGCAAGGCCGTTCTGCGGCCCTTGGCTTGCCGCCGCATTCAAGGGCGCTTAGTCGAAGCGGCCGGCGGCGTGCGCCAGCATTGTATAGACCTTGCCGGTATCCGAGGTCAGGTAGTTGCGAGCTACAGCCGGGCCACGATCGCCGCGTGATACGTCGTCAAGCAGCCGTTCGAACTCATGAATGTAGTGTTCGACCGTCTGCCGGAAGTCCGCATCGGAACGATATTTGCCGCGTATTTCTTCGAACGCCCGTTGCCCTTGGGCGGTGTAGAGCCGCTTTGTAAATGCGCCGCGTTCGCCGCGTTTGTAGCGCTCCCACAGGTCGGCCGCCGCGTCGTTGTCGATCATTCGGGCGATATCGACCGACAGCGCGTCAAGCGAATCGACGCTGTCGCGCGCTGCGGCGTCATCGGCGTGGGGAGCCTCCGCCGGTGTCGCTGGCGCGCCCTGCGGGCTTCCGTCGCGCGAAGCGCGAGTCAGGAGATCGGAAAGCCAGCCGCCGTTGCGGCCTTTGCTGTCGTCCTTGCCGCCAGGGACCGGACTGAGCGTGGGTGGGTTTGTGCGCCGCGCCGGCGCGCCGGTGATATCACGCGCCGGCGCCTGCTGCGAAGCGGCGGCGTCGGCACGCACCGGTCGCGCTTGCGCACGACCGCCGCCGGCGGCGTAGAGCGGCTCGACGTCGCGGCGCACGGGCTCGACGGCGTCCAGCGCCCGGCCATGGCGAGCGACAATTCGATTGAGTTCAGCGAGCGCTTCGATCTGATCGACGATTACGCGTCGCATCTGCGCCGTGCTCTCCGCCGTTTCCTGCGGCAGTTCAAGGACGCCGCGCCGCAATTGCTCGCGCGTCGCCTCGAGTTCCTGCTGCATCTCTGCTGCCATCTGCTTCATGCCTTGCATGACTTCACTGAAGCGCGCAGTGGACACCGTGAACACGCTTTGCACCTGAGAGAAGGCTTCATCGTAGGCCGCGGTGAGGGCGTCACTGGTGCGAGTGCGCTCTTCCTCCGAAGTCTTGCGAACCAGCTCGTATTGCTGCTCGATCGTCTGCACGCTCTCGTTGCTGGTTTGTGCGATCAAGCCCGCGATTTCGCTAGCCCGGGCGGTCGCGGTTTTCAGCGACTCATCCAAGGCCATGGAGAAGCGCGCCAACCGCTGCCCGAAGTCTTCGGCGCGGGTATCGAGAGTGGAAACCAGCGTCGCGACGGTCGCTTGACGCCCCGCGATCGATTCCTCGGTGCGACGATTGCCGCTCTCCAGCATGGCAACGGCATCGGCAAGCGTTCGACCGTGCGAACTGAATTGATTGGCGAGCTCGCCGAGATCGCCGAGCGCCTTGCCGGTGACCGTGTTGAAGTTGCCGAGGTGCTGTTCCACCTTTGACGTGGTCGCACCGGTCTTGCTGCTCAGATCGGTCATCGCGGCGACGAATTCCGACACGCGGGTCGCCATCGTGTGCTCGATCGAGCTCATGTTTTCATGGGCGCCACTGAGCACTTCTTGCAGCAGGATGTTCGCTTCGCGCAGACGCTCGAATAGCGCGGTGGAGTCGGAGCGCAGCATCGTGTGCGTCTCCATCATCTCCGCCACCGTCGCCGCCGCGGTCTGCTTGGATTGTTCGATCGCGCCCGCGGTTGCCCGCTGTAGCTCTTCAAGCGAGCGTACAATGGTTGATTTGGCCGCCTCGGTGACGCCTTGGGCGCCTTCCTGCATTTGTCCCAGCGTGCGGGTAACCGCCGCCGTCGCGTTCAGGCTGGCGTCGTTGATCAGCCGGGCGATCTCTTCACTCTTCTCCGTCATTGCCTGAGTGAAGACAAAACCCCTGGAATCGATGGCCTTCACTGTCTGTTCGGTGACGCGTTCGACCTGACCGGCGAGTTGGTCGCCCCTGTTCGCGAGCGCCGAAATCAGCGTGCTCGACTTTTCGTCGAGGATCTTCGCCATATCCTCGACGCGCTGCGTCAGCGCGCTGTTGATATCGTTGGTCTTGCCGACGATGTGGCGCGAGACCTCGTCGCTCATGCCGATGAGTTTGCGCTCGGCGTCGCCGGCGCTGCGGACAATTGCATCGCTGCTCGACTGCGAGGTCCTGGCGAGCATTTCGGCGGTTCCCGCCGTCGCCTTGTTGAGCGCGTCGGTGGCGGATTGCGAAGTCTTGGCAAGAAGCTCCGCGGCGGTAACCGCAGCTTTGCCGATCGCCTCGTTGGCGGAGGTCGCGCTTTTGACGATAGTGTTGCTGAGCGCGCCGGCGCTTCGGTTAAGGGAGACTGTCGCTTCGGCGGCGCCGCGATTGAGCGCCTCCGTGGCCGCCGCACTAGCCGCCGCGCTTTTGCCGAGCGCTTCGGTTGTGTTCGTCGCGAGTTGGGTCAGCGCGCGCTCGGCGGCGGTGGAATTGGTCTTGATCGATTCGGAGAGTTGTTCGAGCCGCGAATTGAGCAAATCGGCCGCGGCGCGGCTGCGGACTTCCATCTGCTGAACGACGACTTCCGCTCGTCCGACCAACAGCTGTTCCAGATGAGCGACGCGGTGGTCCAACGTGCCGACAACCTCCAGTGCGTTTTTGCCGAGCGTGGTGTCGATCGTCGCGATCCGCTCGCCGAGCGTGTCGCCGAGCTTGGCGGCGCGCGTGTCGATCAGCGTGGTCACGTCGGTGATGCGCTTGTCGAGTGCGGTCATGACTTCTTTGCCGCCCTCGGCAAGGGTCTTGCCAACCTCGCCAACGCGGGCGGACAGCGCATTGGTAAGCGCCTCGGAGCGGCTGTCGAGCGTCTCCTGGAAGCGGGAAAGACGCTGATCGAGCGTGCTGCTGACTTCGTTCGCCTTGGACGTGACACGGCTGTCGAAGCTATCGAGATAGCTGCGCATGGATTCGGAAACGTCCTGGGTGCGTGTGCCCAGGCGCTCGACCAGCTCCGCGCCATAGGTCTTCACGGTGCGATCGAACTCGGCAAGGTGCCGGGTGATGAGATTGCCGAGCGTCGATGAATCGCGCGAGATCTTTTCGCCGAGCGTCGTACCGGTGTGGTTGAACATTTCCTCGAAGGCGGAAAGCCGCGTCTGCAGCATCTCTTTGAGTGCGTCGCTCCGCGTCGCCACCACGCCGGTGACATGCTCGGCGGCTTCGCGCAGTGCATCGGTGAGCGTGGCGCTTCGCGCGATCATGGCTTGGGTGACCTGACCGCCCGCTTGTTCGAGCTTCGCCGCGACCTCGCCGCCACGAAGGTCGAGGCCGAGCAACAGCGATTCACCCGACGTCTTAAGCGTGTTGTTGACCTCATCGGCCCGCGTTGCGATGGCTTCGGCGAGCTGATTTGAGGTTTCGACGATGGCATCGGTCAGCGTCTGCGATCTGCCGACCATCAGATCGACCATACCCAGCGATTTTTCCGAGAAGTTCTCGGCGACGCGATCGAGCCGCGCCGCCATCATGTCTTCGAGGCCGTTGGCGATCTCAGCAAATTCTTCGCCGATGTGATTGGTCTTGAAATCGAGGTTCGACGACAAGCGATCGCTCGCCAGTGCGATCGCGCGCGCCGTCTCCTCGCTCGCCGCCTCCAGGCGATCGAGCATGTCGCCGCCGCGCTGGCTCAATTGCTGAACCATGTTGTCGCCGATCTGCGCGAGCGTGGCGGTGATGTGTTCGCCTTTTTCGGCAAGCGACAGAGTGATGCGCTGGGCCGCTTCATTGACCTGTTGGCCCACGAGATCGCTGATCGTGGACAGGTCCTGCGTCAGATCGATCTGCACATTGCCAAGCGCGGAGCGGACGTGTTCGGCCTGTCCCACCAGCGTGTCGCGCTGATTGCCGAGCTCTTGAAGGAGCCCGCGAATCCGCACTTCATTGTCGCTGTAAGTTCGCTCAAGCGCGGCGACCTCGCTTTGCACCAGCGCTTCCAGTTCGCTGGCGCGCGCCAGCGCCCGCTCGACGCCGTCGCCCATCGCCGCAACCTCGCGACGGATCGCCTGGCCGACCGTGACAATCGAATCCCGCGCCACGCTCTCGGGTTCGGCGAGCCGCATCGCCACCCGCGCCATGGACTGTGCGATCACGCGCAGTTCCTGCGCGCGCCAGGCCATGTGGGCGACGCCGAAAAAGAAAATAATCGGCAGCAATGCCGCGGCGCCGAGACCGATCACCAGCGCCACCGGCGAGCGTCCGGCACCGAGCGCGGTATGCAGGTCCGAGAAATAAGCGAGCGACAGGCCAAGGCAGCCGATGATCCAAGCTCCGGAAAACAGCGCGGCGACAAAGTAAGATGAACGGGCCGGACGGCGCTGCAAGGCATGGAGGATTTGGCCGATCGATTGCTGATCGTCATTGGCGGCGCGTCCGGCAACGTCAACGACATCGCCCGCGCGCGGAGTTTTCTCGGATTGCTCCTGGGTCGCGACGGTCTCGGCGATCTGCGTCGGGCTCTCGGCCGGAGTGGCGAAAAGGTCTGGCGCGGCGGCGGCGGGACTCGCCGGCTGCTCGTCCTCTTCGTGGATGTTGAGCGCTTCCTGGATCGCCGACAGCGCAGCTTCGGTCGGGTCGTTCATTTTTTTCGGGTAGTTGGCCATTTCGGTCGTCGCCTCGCGTGTTACGCCTGCCCGGGACGGCCCAATCAGTTACAAGGGGTGCTCTGCATGGGGCGCTCAGAGATGATCCTCGGCCCGCGCCAAAGCGCGTGCTCGGTCACCTTTCACTCGTTAAGGGACTCCCCAAAAAAGCCCCATGCCGCACCACCAGCGGGCATCCTATCGGTCTGGCAGATCAAAGAAAACCCGGTCGGTAACGACCTTTTAATCATCGTTAACGGCTTGATCAGCCTGCCCCCATTTTTGCGGACCGTGGCGCAGGCGCCATTGTGCGGACAACAATGAGGCCAGGTTGGGGCCGCGCCTGGGCCAGCTACGGTTTTGCTCTGGATAGGGCGGTCCGGCTGGCGCATTGCACGGCGAGCCGGTAAAACCATGCCGCCGCAATATCGCGGCTCCCGCCGCCGTTCCCCAAGCCAAAATCGCCGACCGGTGGTTCCACTATGGCCAAAATCACCTATATCGACTCCGCAGGCACTACGCGCACCGTCGAGGGCGAGGTCGGTTCCACCGTTATGGAGACGGCCATCAATCACGGAGTTCCCGAGATTGAGGCGGAATGCGGTGGCGCTTGCGCCTGTTCGACGTGCCACGTCTATATCGACGAGGCTTGGCGCGAAAAGGTCGGCGAACCTTCGCCCATGGAAGAGGATATGCTCGATTTCGCTTTCGAGGTGCGGCCGAATTCTCGCCTATCGTGCCAAATCAAGGTGCGCGACGACCTTGATGGGCTGGTTGTGACCACGCCGTCGCGCCAAGCTTAACGCGATTAGACCTAACGTGATCTTGAAAACGGCTAGCGGCCTGTCCCCTTTTCCTTCCGGCCCAGCCAAGCTAGACAGAGCCCTTCCCCGACATTGCCGAACGGCCGAACGAGCTTGAATACGACTTGAACAGACTTGGATAAGACATGACCGAACCGATAAAAACCGACGTTCTCATTGTTGGTGCCGGGCCGATTGGCCTGTTCGCAGTTTTCGAGCTTGGTTTGCTCGACATGCGGTGCCACCTTGTCGACATTCTCGACAAAATCGGTGGGCAATGCGCCGAGCTTTATCCCGAAAAGCCGATCTACGACATTCCTGGAATTCCCTATACCAGCGCGCAGGGACTGGTCGATTCGCTGCTGCAGCAGATCAAGCCGTTCAACGCGCAATACCATCTCGGCGAAATGGTCGAGCGGGTGGAGAAGATTGGCGATCCGCTGTTTCGCGTGACGACGGACCAGGGCAATCAATTCGAGAGCAAGGTACTCGTGATTGCCGCCGGCGGCGGCTCATTCCAGCCCAAGCGTCCCCCGATTCCCGGTATCGAACCGTATGAAGGCAAATCGGTTTTTTATGCCGTGCGCAAAATGGAGGCGTTTCGCGGCAAGCGGATTCTGATCGTGGGCGGCGGCGACAGCGCGCTGGATTGGACACTCAATCTCGCGCCGCTCGCAAGCCATCTGACGCTGTTGCACCGCCGCGGCGAATTCCGCGCCGCCCCGGACAGCGTCAACAAGATGATGTCGCTCGTCGGCGAGGGCAAAATCGATCTCGTGCTCGGGCAGGTCACTGCGCTGAACGGAACCGACGGTCAGGTCAATAAGGCGATCGTCAAGAGGAACGATGGTTCAAACTTCGAGATCGCCTGCGACGCGCTGCTGCCGTTCTTCGGGCTGACGATGAAGCTCGGGCCCGTGTCGAATTGGGGCTTTGAGCTGCACAACAACGAGTTGATCCCGGTCGAAACGGTAAGTTTCGAAACCAGCGTCCCCGGCATTTTCGCGATCGGCGACATCAATTGGTATCCCGGCAAGCTCAAGCTCATTCTCTCCGGCTTCCACGAGGCGGCACTGATGGCGCAAAAGGCGCATCGTTACATCCATCTGGAGAAGCGACTGGTGTTTCAGTACACCACCTCCTCAACAAGCCTGCAGAAGAAGCTTGGCGTGGCCCCGGAGCGCCCCGCGGCGACCGCGCGCGCCGCCACGCCGGAGCGCGTGGCGCCCTGATCAGGGCGTTTTCGGCGGTACGGCCGCGGCAGCTGGCGCGGCTCCCGGTGCGGGCGCCGAGTCGCTCGGCGGCGGCAGCGGCTGGGCTTGGATGGCCGGAGGCGGGTTCAGACCGAGCACGGCGCGCGCCGCCGGCAGCGCCGCGTCGGACATAGCAGCGTAGCCTTCGGCGGTGGGGTGCACCGCCCCGCCATACACCGCGCTCAAAACTCCCCACAGCGCGTCGTGAATGTCGCTCGGCTTGAGAATGGCCGGCATGCCCTCGGGATAAGTCATGGCGGTGAAGTAACTATCGTTCGCCGTCCTGATCCACCGCCCGCGCGAAGCAAAAGGTCGGTAGTTGCCGGCCGGCTCGCTGCAGGCCATGGGGTCGTCGGGAGCGACGGTCGGATCCGACTGGAAACTCTCGCCGTTGACGGCAAAGCAGTTGCGATCGAATTCCGGATCGGTGGCTGCGCGCACGCACATGCCGTGCCTGGCAAAGTCCGCCTGATGGCCGTCGACGAAAATCATCCGCTCGGTGAGTGGATCGCGACAGGACTTGTTGCCTTCGCAGGTGGCGAGCGATTTTATTTTCGGCAGGAATTTCGTGTCGACAAAGTCCGCGGCGGCGCGCAGCCGCTCGCTATCGGCGCCGAACGCCGGATGCACATCCAGACCGTCGCGTCCGCCCGAGCAGGGCTTGTTTTCCGCTTGCATGGCCGGATTGGCGTAAGACACAAAGACAACGCGATTGAGATTACCGCTGACAAACGGTTTGAGCGCGGCCCGCAATTGCGCGAATTCATCCGGCAGGTCCTGATCGAGCGCCTTCTGCGAATCCGCGACACTGGCGATAGCGCCGCCTTGGCGCAGCAACAGCCGCTCTGTCGTGGCGTCGACGATCACGTTCGCCACCAGCCCGGCAAAGTTCACATCATTGGCTCCGACGGTCAGCAAGACCAGGTCGAGGTTGCGGTTCGGCTGCTGCCGGTGCAGGGCGGTCATGAGATTCCGCAGCTCACCGAACTGGGCCGGCGCCGTTCCCGAGCAGCTCTCGATGCCGACGACCCAAGGGCAGTCATCGGCGCGCTGTCCGCCAAAAAGCCCGGCGTCGATCGATGCCCCGGTGCAGGCGAGCGGTAAGAGCGTGACGGCAAGGTGCGATTGCTCGATGGCCAGCGCCAATGCGGTGCGCACCTGATAGCTGTAGAGCGAGCGGTGACACGCCGGATTCATCCAGCGGGCGCCGTGCTTCGCCCAATTTACTCCAGCGGCCGGACTGGCTGGCCCGTTTTCGCAAGACCGGTCGTCGGAATAGCCGGCACGGCTCGGACGATAATACTGGCCGCCGCCGCCGAAGCGTCTGAAACAGAAGCCGCCCTCGAGCTTGACCGCACGATCCGGATTGCCTTCGCCGGCGGCTATGGAATCGCCAAGTCCGGCGATGAGGACATCGCGCACGGCAATGTCGGCGGTCACGCGTTGAGCGGTCCCGTCGCCGAGTGGAATATCAACGGTCGCGACGGTGGTCCGGCCGGCGCGCACGCGCAGTTTGACCTCGCGATCGCAAGGCGCGGTACTCTGCCGCGGCGAAGGTTCGCCGTCATTGAACGTCCACAAGCAATCGAGCCCTTCGGGTACCGCCCCGGAAATCGTCACGCCGACCGGATAGTCGCGCGGCGAGAGGTAGCTTTCGCGCTCGCCATCGCGTTCGCAGGTCTCCAGTAAGTTGCCCGAAGTGTCGAGACACAGCTCGGCGACGACATCCTTCGCCCAGCCGAGCCCGTCAGTATCGCGCGCGAGACGGCGTTCCGCCGCCAGCACGCCATCGCCGCGGGCGGCCGCGGCCATGCGCAGAAAATCGGCTTCATGGCGAAAGAGGCGAAAACGGCTCTTCACCTCCCAGGCGATGCGAAAGTCGCCGGTCCCGGCAAGCTGGGCAAATGCGGCGTCGAGTGGAGCCAACGCCAATAAAACAGCGAGCCAAAAGGCAGGTATTTTACAATCGCGCATGATGGGCAGTGGGCGGGTGAGCCTCCTTTTAACACATCGCTTGCGGCGGAAATGTGAGGGTTCCCGTGCGATCGGTGATCTTGGATCGCCTTTCCGCAGGGCTCACATGCCTGATTTTTATGCGACGAAAGTCGCCCCATGCGGATTGAATGCCCAGATGGCTTGCCTCAAGCTCATGCTCGCCTTCTGAACGGTGAATGTAAGTCGTGGCGAACGCCTCGCTGACCACGCAATGTTGCATCGCCGGCGGTGGACCGGCGGGAATGATGCTTGGCTTCCTCCTGGCGCGCGCCGGGGTGCGGGTTGTCGTCCTGGAAAAGCATGCAGACTTTCTCCGCGACTTTCGCGGCGATACCGTGCATCCATCAACCCTCGAGCTCATCCACGAACTCGGCCTGCTCGACGAATTCCTCAAGCTGCCGCACCGCACCGTCGACCGGTTGTCGATGCAGATCGGAAACCGGCGCATCCGGCTGATCGACCTCACGCATCTGCCGACGCAATGCAAATACATCGCGTTGATGCCGCAATGGGACTTTCTCAATTTCCTCGCCGACCACGGCCGGCGCTATAGCCGATTCGATTTGCGTATGCGGGCGGAGGCGACCGATCTGATCGAAGAAGGCGGCCGCATCGCCGGCGTTCGAGTCAAGACGCCAGATGGAGAATTGACCGTCCATGCCGATCTCGTGGTCGGCTGTGACGGACGTCATTCGACGGTGCGTAAGAAAGCAGGTTTACAAAGCGACGACTACGGCGCGCCGATGGACGCGCTGTGGTTTCGCATCACACGCCGCGAGGCCGATGGTGCCGACGTGTTCGGTCATATCGAAGCCGGCGCTCTGCTTGTCATGCTCGATCGCGGCGATTATTGGCAATGCGCCTATGTAATCCCGAAGGGTGGCATCGACCGGGTGAGGGCGGACGGTATCGAGGCGTTCCGCGATCGCGTGGTCGCGCTATCGCCGTTCCTGGCCGACCGCGTCGGCGAGCTGAGAAGCTTCGATGACGTTAAGTTGTTAAGCGTCATGGTCAATCGCTTGCGGCAATGGTGGCGCCCGGGGCTCATCTGCATCGGCGACGCGGCGCACGCAATGTCGCCGATCGGCGGGGTGGGCATCAATATCGCGGTGCAGGATGCGGTGGCCGCCGCCAACCGCTTGGCTGCGCCTTTGAAGGCCGGCACGACGACCAATGGCCATCTGCAGGCAATACAAGCCCGGCGCGATTTCCCGGCGCGGATGACGCAGAAAATTCAACTCACCATGCAGAACCGGATCATCGGCCCGGCTTTGCAAGGCACACGCGAGCCGAAGCCTCCCCTAATATTCAGACTGTTCGATGCATTTCCGCGATTGCGGCGCATTCCCGGTCGCCTGTTGGCGCTCGGAATACGACCCGAGCACGTGCAAACGCCTGATGTTGGCGCCGCCGGCTAAAAATCAATTGCGCCGCTGCATTTCACCGGCCGCGCGAGCAAGGATCTCGACCAGATGCGCTTCCGCTTCTGCGTCGCCTTCGAGTCGCTTACCCACGGTCTCGCGCAAATGATCGAACGCGGCTTCGAGGAGCGGTGGCAAGCTCCGCCGCTGCTCGCGTTCTCCGCGCGCGGCGCGCCGCCAGCGGTTCACCCGCTCGCCGATGGCGGTTAGCCGGTCGAGCACTACGTCGGCGAGATCGCGATTGGCGTCGAGATAGGCGCGGCCTTCATCGGTGATCGTGTAGAGCTTCTTGGCGCCTTCGCTGGAGACGGTCACGTAACCGGCTTCTTCCAGAAAGGTCAGCGTCGGATAGACGATGCCCGGACTGGGGCTGTACCAGTCGGCGGTCTTTTCCTCGACCAGCTTGATGATTTCATAGCCATGACGCGGGGCTTGCGCGATCAGCGCCAGCGCGACCAGCCGCAGATCGCCTTGCGCCAGCATGCGCCCGGCGCGCATATCGTCCGGGTTCATGCCGCCGCCATGACGGCCACCGAAGCCAAATCCGCCAAAACGGCCGCGCCGGTGACGCCCTGCCGCCCAGCGATAAGATCCACAATGTCCATGCATTTTGATGGTTTCTCCTATTATGATATATCTTTAGATAGTTCATCATCCGTCATAGCGCAAGATATATCTTTTTCCGCTTAACCTGTCCGGTAGGCGTGCGGAGTCTGCGAGGGCTAGAATGCGGCGATGTTTGTGACCTTCTTCCATGAGCTGAAGCAGGCCGGATTGCCGGTGACGCTGCGCGAGTATCTGACGCTGATGGAGGCCATGGAGCGGGATCTGGCCGGGCGTCGGGTCGAGGATTTCTACTATCTGTCGCGCGCCGCGCTGGTGAAGGACGAGCGCAATCTCGACAAGTTCGATCGCGTGTTCGGCTACGTCTTTAAGGGCCTCGATCTCATTGAACAGGCGCTGAACGCCGAAATACCGGCCGAGTGGCTGAGAAAACTCACCGAAAAATACCTCACCGAAGAAGAGAAAAAACAGATCGAGGCGCTCGGCGGCCTCGACAAGCTCCTGGAAACCTTGCGGCAGCGGCTCGCCGAACAGCGCGGCCGGCATCAAGGCGGCAAGAAATGGATCGGGACCGCCGGCACTTCGCCGTTCGGGGCTTACGGCTACAATCCGGAAGGCATCCGCATCGGGCAGGACAAGAACCGCAATTTTCGCGCGGTGAAAGTCTGGGACCGGCGCGAGTTCAGGGATCTCGCCGACGATGTCGAGCTCGGCACCCGCAACATCAAAATCGCGCTGCGGCGCTTGCGCAAATTCGCGCGCACCGGCGCGCCGGAAGAACTTGATCTCGACGGCACGATCAAAGGCACCGCGCACAAGGGCTATCTCGACATTCTGATGCGGCCGGAACGGCACAACACCGTCAAGGTGCTGCTATTTCTCGACGTCGGCGGCTCGATGGACTGGCACGTCAAGGCCACGGAGGAGTTGTTCTCGGCGGCCAAGAGCGAATTCAAGCATCTCGTGCATCTGTATTTCCACAATTGCTTGTACGAGAAAGTCTGGAAGCAGAATGCGCGCCGCTGGACCGAGACGACGCCGACCTGGGACGTGCTGCACACCTATCCGCACGACTACAAGGTGATCTTTGTCGGCGATGCGACGATGTCGCCCTATGAGATCATTGCGCCGGGCGGCTCGGTCGAACACTTCAACGAGGAGGCCGGGCGCGTCTGGATGGAGCGCATCGTCGCCACTTATCCGGCCTGCGTTTGGCTCAATCCGGTGCCGCAAGCGGAATGGGAGACCACCGCCTCGATCCGGCTGATCCGCCAGCTTCTCGCGGGGCGCATGTATCCGCTGACGATCGAAGGTCTGGACGCGGCCATGCGCGAATTGGGACGGTGAGTCTCGCGCATCTCGCGCCGCGCCGGCCGCCATAGCAACAGGAGTTCCCCATGCCGGCCGAGCGCTTCGATTTCGCCAATGCTCAGGGTGAAAAATTGGCCGCGCTGCTCGATCGTCCTGACGGACCGATCCGCGCGGTCGCTTTGTTCGCGCATTGCTTTACCTGCGGCAAAGACAATAAGGCGGCGCGCCTGATTGCGCACGGTCTCACGTCGCATGGCATCGCCGTGCTGCGCTTCGATTTCACCGGACTCGGCAGCAGCGAAGGCGAATTCGCCAACACCACATTCTCATCCAACATCGACGATCTCGTTGCCGCTGCGGATCATTTGCAGAAGCAGGTCGGCGCGCCTGCGATTTTGATCGGCCACAGCCTCGGCGGTGCGGCGATGCTCGCCGCGGCCCATCGGATTGCCGAAGCGCGCGCGGTCGTGACCATAGCCGCACCATTCGATCCGGCCCATGTTGCCGGCCTGTTCGCCGAACGCGTCGAAGAAATAAAAGCCAAAGGCGAAATCGAGGTGGCGCTCGCCGGACGGCCATTCCGCGTCCGCCGCGCCTTACTTGACGACATTGCCGGGCAAAATCTCGGCCCGCGTATTGCCGAGCTGCGCAAGGCGCTCTTGGTCTTTCATTCGCCGACTGATGAAACGGTCGGGATCGACAACGCCAGCCGCATTTTTACGACGGCAAAACATCCGAAGAGCTTTATTTCGCTCGCCGGCGCCGATCATCTGCTGCGGCGGCCGAGCGATGCTGCCTATGTCGCGCATGTGGTCGCGGCCTGGGCCGAGCATTATCTCGACATGCCAGCGCAGATGGCGACGTCAAAGCAGCCCGCCGCCAATGAGCCGGGCGAGGTGGTCGTGCGCGAAGCACGGCACGGCACGTTTCAGCAGGACATCACCGTCGGCAGGCATCACTTCCTGGCCGACGAGCCGGTCGCCACGGGTGGGTCGCCACGGGTGGGCTCGACAGCGGCCCGGGGCCTTACGATTTCTTGCTGGCGGCGCTCGGCGCCTGCACGTCCATGACGCTCCGGCTCTACGCCGACCGCAAGCAGCTGCCGCTTAAGCGCACGCAGGTGCGGCTCCGCCACAGCCGCATCTACGCTGCCGATTGCGGCGATTGCGAAACCAAGGAAGGAATGCTCGACAGGATCGATCGCATCATCAGCCTTGAAGGCGAGCTTGATGCCGAGGCGCGCCAGCGGTTTCTCGAAATCGCCGACAAATGTCCGGTGCACCGGACGCTGACATCGGAGATCGATATCCGCACGGTGGAAGAAAAGTAGTCGGACAGGCGATCAATTGCACATTGACAACCATTGGTTGCGGGCCGTAAAAATTCGAAATGCCAATTCAGATCGGGCACGTCACACTAAGAAACTTCCGAAAGTTCAAAGCCTTTTCACTTCCGATTAGGTCAGGCAACGTTTTAGTTGGACCAAATAATTCAGGAAAGTCTTCTGTTCTCGATGCGTTTCGTATTTTGTTCGGATGTTATCGATATACCCGATCTATCTCTCCAAAGTTATTTGAAATTAGAGGGCCGCGGCATCTGCGCAGGCTACCATGTTCCAGAGTCTTCAATCGCGGTTCCATTAGCAAATATATCAAACGACTATAACGAAGATGATGCTGAAATCGAATTCTGTCATAACAACGGAAACCGTGTCAGGATTTCGCTGCACCCCACTCGACCAATAAGGTTTAGTCTTTCGACCTCCTCCACTCCTCCTCGGTCTCCGAGCACTTTTAGAAAACTATTCCCTCTCGACTTGGTGATAGTTCCAAGGCTTGCCCCCTTTGAGGAAGTGGAACCTTATCTGCAAGATGAAACGATCCAGAGAAATGAATCATCTCGGCTAGCTTCGCGCTATTTCCGCAATATTTGGCATAGAAAATCAGATGCTGAGTTTGCCGCTTTCAAGGAGCTTGAAGATATTAAAGGAACGAACAGGCCAATACATAGTAGCGACGCATTCCGTCGAGATTATCAACGAGAGTGATCCGGGTGATGTCATTGCAATTGACTCTCGCTTTCGAAGTGGAAAACGGGTGGCCACCGACGACGAATATCAAGCCTTGTTCAACTATATTGGTTCAGTAGAGAACATTGAATTTTCTCGGCTTGCAAAGGCCAAGCGCATTATATTTTTTGAGGGACACGATAAGAAAATCTTGCGCAAGTTTGCGAGTAAATTGGGTTCTAAGGGCTTTCTATTAGATGTTGATACGCTCGTTCTTGAAACAGGTGGGTTTAGCCAATGGCGACGCGTCCGCGAGGTCGCCTGGACCTTCAGGAATATACTCAAGCTAGAGGCGCAGATCTTTGTACTCTTCGACAAAGATTATCGCACGAACCAAGAAATTGCGGAATTTATAGATGCAATGCGCGGAGAAGGCATTAAATGTCACGTTTTTCGCAGGAAAGAAATCGAGAATTATGTGCTGAGCGTTGATGTGATTCAAAGGCGCTGCTGAGCGATTAAAGGCGCGTGGGTTAGCTCAGTTATCGGCGAATGAGCTCAATAAGATTGTTGATGAACTTTCGAAAGAACTAAAGCCGTATACCGCATCCCAAATAATGGCCCACCAGGTACGGTTTCAGCAGGAGCGTGGTAAGGACATTTCAACGATAATACAGGAGAGCACCGCGGAGTTTGAAAGACGGTGGGCGGCGATGGAAGTTAGGTTACATTTGATCTCGGGGAAGGACTTTATTGCATTATTGTCGAGCCACTTTCAGAAAAAGTATGGCATGTCTATCACTGTTAACATGTTATTTGACGTGAAGTTGATGATGATCTCAAAGAGATCGTGGCCGAACTCGATAAATTCTGTATTGCGTAATCGCTCCCAAATTGCTTGAACTAAAAACTAACTTTCCAAACGATGCCTCGCCATCTGGATCGTTTCGGGGATTGCGGCATCGTTCCCCGGCGCCATGATGTGGACGCCGGCGACGCCGCGGATCGTGGAAAGCTCCTCAATCAATTCGACACAAATGCGAAGCCCCTCGCGGGCCGGATCGGCCGCTTGCTCGAGCCGGGAGATAAACGCGTCGGGAATGATCGTGCCGTAGAGGTGGTGTTGCATCCAACGCGCTGATTTGGCCGAGCGCAAGGGATTAACGCCGATGAGAAGCGCAATCTTGGTGGTGATGCCGGCCTTTTCCAAGACGCCGACGTAGCGGCGCACGATCGCCGCATCCATGCAGAATTGGGTCTGTGCGAATTGCGCCCCGGCATCGATCTTGGCGGCAAGGCCGTTGGGCTGCCAGCCGTCCGGCGGATCGATCGGCATGTCGGCGGCGCCGATAAAGAAGTCAGCCTTGCCGCTGAGACTGCGGCCGTTCGGCAGCGTCCCGTCGTCGCGCAACCGTCGCGCGGTTTCGATCAGCGTCCGCGAGTCGATGTCGAACACCGGCTTGGTATCCGGCTGATCGCCGGTTTTGGGATCGTCGCCCGAGAGGAGGAGGAGATTGCGGATGCCGAGCGCGGCTGCGCCCATCATCTCGCTCTGCAAAGCGAGCCGGTTCTTGTCGCGGCAGGTCATCTGCAGGATCGGTTCGATGCCGGCCTGCAAAAGCAGGCTCGCGCCTGCCAGTGCGCTCATATGGGCGCGGGCGCCGGCGCCGTCGGTGACATTGACGGCGTCGGCCAGGCCCTTGAGCGCGGCGGCCTTGCTTAAGAGCTCGTCGGCATCGCAGGACAAGGGCGGCACCAGTTCCGCGGTCATGACGAAGTGCCCCTGACGGAGCCGTTCTCGCAAGCTGCCGGGGAGGGGGGATCTGCCGCTATGTTCGTTCATGTGTTCGCCGCCGCCAGAGCGCTTATATGCTTTGTCGGCCTATATCAAATTCACCCGCGGGCGCCCGCCTTTCTGGACAGCAAAGCGGCGTCTCGTTAGACAGTTGCCCCGAAATGACCGGCGTCAACGACATCCGAGCGGCTTTCCTTGGCTATTTCGCCCGCGAAGGGCACGAAATCGTGCCGTCCTCGCCGCTCGTGCCGCGCAACGACCCGACCTTGATGTTCACCAATGCAGGGATGGTGCAGTTCAAGAACGTCTTCACCGGCCTGGAAAAGCGGCCCTATTCGCGTGCGGTCACGGCGCAAAAATGCGTCCGCGCCGGCGGCAAGCACAACGATCTCGATAATGTCGGTTACACCGCCCGCCATCACACCTTTTTTGAAATGCTCGGCAATTTCTCCTTCGGCGATTATTTCAAGGAGCGCGCGATCGAGCTGGCCTGGCGGCTGCTGACCAGGGAGTTCGCGGTTCCGGCCGATCGCCTCCTGATCACGGTCTATATCGACGACGACGACGCGTTTGCCCTGTGGCGGAAAATCTCGGGGCTGCCTGAGAAGAAGATCCTGCGCATTGCCGGCGACGACAACTTTTGGGCGATGGGCGAAACCGGGCCATGCGGTCCGTGCTCGGAAATTTTCTACGATCACGGCGAGCATATCTGGGGCGGGCCGCCGGGATCTCCGGAAGCCGAGGGCGATCGCTTCGTCGAAATCTGGAATCTCGTGTTCATGCAGTACGAGCAGCTTGCCGACGGCAAGCGCGTCGACCTGCCGCGGCCGTCGATCGATACCGGAATGGGAATCGAGCGCATGGCCGCGGTGCTGCAGGGCACGCACGACAATTACAAGATCGACCTGTTCGGTGCCTTGATCGAAGCGGTCGCTGAACTCAACGGCGTCGATCCGGAAGGCGAGCGCAAGGCGTCGCACCGCGTCATCGCTGATCATCTGCGCGCCAGCGCGTTCCTGATTGCCGATGGCGTCCTGCCCTCCAACGAGGGCCGCGGCTATGTGCTCCGCCGCATCATGCGCCGCGCCATGCGCCACGCTGAACTGCTCGGCGTCAAAGAGCCGCTGATGTGGCAATTGGTGCCGATCCTGGTGCGGGAAATGGGCCAGGCCTATCCCGAATTGCACCGTGCCGAGTCGTTTGTGACGGAGACGCTTAAGCTCGAGGAAGCGCGTTTTCGACAAACCCTGGCCCGAGGCCTCTCGATTCTAGAAGATGAAAGAACACACCTTAAACCCGGCGATGAAATGGACGGACGAGTCGCGTTCACACTGTATGACACGTATGGATTTCCTTTGGATTTGACCCAAGACGCGCTCAAATCGACTTCCAACACAGTCAATGTATCAACCTTCAATCAAGCTATGGAGGAGCAGCGCGCGAAAGCTCGTGCAGCTTGGGCCGGTTCGGGTGAGGCTGCGGAAGAGACTGTATGGTTTGAGCTTCGCGAAAAGCTCGGCCCCACTGAATTTCTTGGTTATGAAACCGAAAGCGCGGAGGGGGTTGTCCAAGCGATAGTGAAGAATCATCGAAGGGTCGAAGAGCTCAAAACAGGCGAGAGTGGTGTAGTTATCCTCAATCAAACTCCTTTCTATGCCGAGTCTGGTGGTCAAGTTGGCGATACCGGCGTCATACGTCGCGACGTTAACAGTGCAGATATCACGGCCCGAGTGACAAACACCCAAAAGAAAGCCGGCGACCTGTTCGTCCATTACATCACGGTTGACAATTACTCGTTGAAATTGGGCGACGCAGTGCGGCTTGACGTCGATCACGAGCGGCGTAGTGCCATACGACGGAATCATTCGGCTACACACCTCTTACATGAAGCACTCCGAGAGGTTCTGGGCGATCATGTTGCTCAAAGGGGCTCTCTAGTTGCGCCCGACCGACTACGCTTTGATTTTTCCCATTCTAAGCCTATGAGTAATGAGGAAATCGAACGTGTTGAAGACGTCGCGAACAATTCGGTATTACAGAATACGGTCGTGCTTACACGCCTCATGGATTGCAATGTAGCGATCGAATGCGGTGCACGCGCTCTATTTGGGGAAAAATACGGTGATGAGGTGCGAGTCGTTGCCATGGGCGAAGGTGTTGGTAATGCAATGGGATGGTCTGTTGAGTTATGCGGTGGTACTCACGTGCAGCGGACAGGCGACATCGGTTTAATCTCAATTGTTGGTGATAGTGCGGTAGCTGCCGGTGTACGTCGTATTGAGGCGCTGACCGCGAATACAGCGCGGCATGAACTGAACAAGTTCAGAAGCGATGTCCGTGCAATATCCGCTGAGATAAACTCGTCGGCCGGAGAAGTTGTTGCGCGGAGCAAAGCGATGTTTGAAGACCGCAAAAAGCTCGAGCGCCAACTCGCTGATGCCCAGCAAAAGCTTGCTTTGTCGGGTGGCGGCGGCCGCGAAGCAGAACCAGACATCGTAGTCGTGGATGGCAAGAAATTAATGATAATTCAGCTCAAGGATGCCGATCCAAAAAACTTAAAGCCGCTGGCCGATCAGGCGAAATTAAAGATCGGCTCAGGAATTGTGGCTGTTACCAATGCTACGTCGGATGGTAGGGCTTCATTGGTAATTGGTGTCACAGATGACTTGGTTCCTCATATCTCAGCAGTCGATCTGGTGCGCAAGGGTGCTGAAGTGCTCGGTGGAAAGGGTGGCGGTAGGCCCGATATGGCGCAAGCTGGCGGCCCGAACGGCTCGAAAACCGATGCTGCCATTGAAGCCGTGAAGGCAGCACTGGCCGGCTGAAACTGGCGTCATGCCCGGCTTTATGCCGAGCATCCACGTCTTGACACGAAGGACATGGATGGCAGGAACAAGCCCGGCCATGACGGCAATGAGGAGCCTTAGCCCGATGGCCGAGATCCATTTCACCAGTCATCTGCGCAACCTGGTCACGGACGGGCCGCTGTCGGCTGCGGGCGCGACGGTCGGCGAGGCGCTGATGAACGTGCTCGCCGCGCAGCCGCACATGCGCAGCTATGTGCTCGACGATCGCAGCGCTTTACGCAAACATGTCTGTATATTCGCCGACGGCGAGCGCTTGGCGCATGAGGGTGCGCTCGCTCGCCACATCGGTCCCGACAGTAAGCTCTACATCATGCAGGCGTTGTCGGGCGGCTAAGCCTCAAAGCGCGCGGGGGAGTGATGAGCGACCATTTGCTGATAGCGACGCGCAAAGGACTGTTCGCGCTCGAACGCAAACGCGCGGGCTGGGTCTCGAGACTCATTGGCTTCGACGGCGTCGCGGTGACCAATGCATTGGCGGCGGATGGCGTGATTTACGCCGCCCTCAAGCACGGTCATTTCGGCGCCAAGCTGCATCGCTCGGATGACGATGGCTCAACCTGGCGCGAGCTCGCCGCGCGCCGCCGATGCGCCATCTTTGTTTCAGATCTGGACCATGGAAGCCGGCGGGCGGACGCATCCGGACCGGTTGTGGCTTGGCGCCATTCCGGCCGGATTATTCCGCTCGGACGATCGCGGCGAAAGCTGGCAGCTCGTCGCGTCGCTGTGGAACGTGCCGGAGCGCAAGCGCTGGTTCGGCGGCGGTTATGACGCCGCGGGAATCCACAGCATTTCTCCCGATCCCCGCGATGATGAACGCGTGTTCCTTGCGATTTCGTGCGGCGGCGTTTGGGAAAGCCGCGACGCCGGCGATTCGTGGTCGGTGCTCGGCAAGGGCCTGTTCGCGCCCTATGTGCCGCCGGAACAGGCCGAAGACAGCGCGATCCAGGATCCGCATCGCGTGGTCCGCTGCCCGTCCGCGCCCGACGTGATGTGGATGCAGCACCATGCCGGCGTCTATCGCTCGGCCGATGCCGGCGCGCACTGGTCGCGATTGATGCCGCCGACCGACGATTTCGGCTTCGCGGTGGCGGCGCATCCGCGCCAAGCGCAAACCGCCTGGTTCGTTCCGGCAATCAAGGACGAGATTCGCATGCCGCGCGACGGCGCGCTGTGCGTCACACGAACCGACGATGGCGGGCAAAACTGGGAGGTCATGCGCCACGGCCTGCCGCAGCGCGATGCTTACGATCTCATCTATCGGCACGGTCTCGAAGTGGACGAGGGCGGCGAACGCTTGGCAATGGGTTCGACCACCGGCGCGCTATGGACCAGCGATGACGGCGGGCGCAGCTGGCAGCTCGTCAACGCGCATCTGCCGCCGATTTATGCGGTGAGGTTTGTGTAAGGTGTCAGTTAAATTTCGACCATCATGCCGTCTTCCGCGGTATCGTATTTAAGCTCGCCGCGGCGGGCGAGCATGTCATTACTCATATGCGTGAGAATGAGCCGTTTCGGCCGGATCTGGTCCAAGTGACGTTCCAATAGACTCAGCGCCATGTGGGTCGCGATCGGCTTGTCGCGCGTATAGGCTTCACAAATAAAAAGATCGGCATTGCGCCCGACCTCGATCAATGAGTCCGTCCATTGCGAATCGCCCGAATAGGCGACGACTTTAGTTTCGGCTTCGATCCGCAAACCAAGGCAAGGGCCGGCACGTTCATCGTGAACCACCCGAAACGGCGTGACGCGCATGTCGCCGATTTCGTTGCGTTTGCCGATCTCGAATTCGCGAAGCGTGATAGGAAACGACCATTCCGTCGCCTGCGTCCCGGGGAAAGCGGTTTCCATGAATGCCCCGTAGCGCGTTTTGAGTCCTGGCGGGCCGGCGATGGTCAGGGGGCGCTGGCGTTTGAGGACGTAATTGGCTTCGAGGATGAAGAACGGCAAACCGCCGATATGGTCGCCATGAAAATGCGTGATCAAGATGGTGTCGATATCGTTGCGGTTGATCGCGAGCTTGTTCAGGGCAACGAGCGAAGTGGCGCCGCAATCGATCAGCGCGTTGATGTTGCGCCCGACGAGATGAAAGCAGGTATTGAACCGTCCGCCCGAGCCGAACGCGTCACCGCATCCGACAAATTGCAGTTGCATGAAGACTCCTCAAGGCTTGCGGCGGACTGAGCACCGGCGAAGGCGGACCGCACAAAGCGATTGACCGCCAGAGATGAACCCAAATTCCCATTGGAAGTTTTGCGTCGGGCGGCAATCAAGTCTGTGACCAGCGTCACAACCCCACGGGTCGGCTCCTTTTATGATTCGCATCATAAAATGTTGTTTTATGAGGCGTTTCAGCCACATCCGGCCAGGCAATCAGCGGCTGACGA
The DNA here is from genome assembly GCA_036272395.1 of Xanthobacteraceae bacterium. Lineage (GTDB taxonomy): Bacteria > Pseudomonadota > Alphaproteobacteria > Rhizobiales > Xanthobacteraceae > BOG-931. The sequence goes on along the minus strand of DATAYT010000045.1, from coordinate 16,968 downwards.
TAGGTCTCGCCGAAATCGCCAGGTCTGGCTAAAATAGGCGCACCGCCATGTTGGCAACACAAACCGGCGCATTCTGCGCGGGCTTGAGGGCTGTAGGGGGACCGTGGTGGAGTTTCGGGCCAACGTCATTTGCGTTGTCGGAGCGCTTGCTGGCGCTCTTGCGCTCGGCGCTTGCGCCAATGTCGATGCAGAAAACAAGGATGCTTGGTTTTCCAAGCCATTCCAGTTCGTCAGCCGCGCGGGCGGCTACACATTCTCGGAACTCCAAGAATCCAGGGAACGCACGCGGCCGATCACGGCCAATGACCTTGTCGCGGCAAACGGTTCGTGCCCGCCGCCTCCGGCCGTGCAGCAAGCGCCCGCGGCGGCTGCGGGAGCTGCGGCGAACCAACCCGGCAGCGCGCCGCCCGCCGCCGATACCAGCACTTTGTTGGGTGGCGGCATAGCGTTCGGCATGAGCGAATGCGACGTGGTGTTTCGCGCCGGTGCGCCGAGCGCGGTTCAGATCGGAAAAAATCCAAACGGCGATCGTACCGCGGTTCTGACATTTAATAGCGGTCCGCGCCCTGGCATTTATCACTTCCAGGCGGGCGCACTCGTGGAAGTCGAGCAGACGCAGACGGCGCCGGCCCAGACGGTAAAAAAGAAGCCGGCTTCTCCCAAGGCGAGCAGCAAACAAGCCGCCAAAGAGTAGCTTGGCGTTTTTCAGTTCGAAGCTTCGGGTAAAGCGGACACCGCCGGGATGCAGCGGTGTCCGCACATTATTTTCAGTAAGGGGTCAGGCGAGGTCGAAGCGATCGAGGTTCATCACTTTGGACCACGCCGCCACGAAGTCTTTCACAAACTTCTGTTTCGAGTCCGCGCAGGCATAGACTTCCGCCAGCGCGCGCAGCTGCGAGTGCGAACCGAAGATCAGGTCGACACGGGTGCCGGTCCACTTGACCTCCTTGGACTTGCGGTCGCGCCCCTCGTACGCGCCGTCTGCGCCGGCGGGCTGCCATTCGGTGCGCATGTCGAGGAGGTTGACGAAGAAATCGTTCGTCAACGTCTCCGGCCGCTTGGTGAAGACGCCGTGCTTGGACTGCCCGGCATTGGCGCCGAGCACGCGCAGGCCGCCGACCAGAGCCGTCATCTCGGGCGCGGTCAGTCGCAGCAGCTCCGCTTTGTCGACCAACGCCTCCTCCGGCGTCATGAGCTGCGCAGCGCGGTAATAGTTGCGGAAGCCGTCAGCCTTCGGTTCGAGCGGCTTGAACGAGTCGACGTCGGTCTGCTCCTGCGTCGCGTCCATGCGGCCCGGCGAGAAGGGGACCTTCACGTCGACTCCTGCGTCTTTTGCCGCCCTCTCAACCGCGGCGGCGCCGGCCAGAACGATCAGGTCGGCGAGCGAAACCTTCTTGCCGCGGCTGGCCGAGCCATTGAACTCCTTCTGGATCGCTTCGAGCTTCTGTAGCACCGTCGCGAGTTGCTTTGGCTGATTGACCTCCCAATCCTTCTGCGGCGCCAGACGAATACGTGCGCCGTTCGCGCCGCCGCGCTTGTCGGAACCGCGGAACGTCGAGGCCGACGCCCAAGCGGTCGAGACCAGCTGCGACACCGACAGGCCGGACGCGAGGATTTTCGCTTTCAGCGCCGCAACATCCTTTTCTTCGACGAGTGGATGATTCACCGCCGGGATCGGGTCCTGCCAGATCAGGATCTCCTTCGGGACGAGCGGGCCGAGGTAGCGATGGATCGGGCCCATGTCGCGGTGCGTAAGCTTGAACCAGGCGCGGGCAAACGCATCCGCGAGCTGTTCCGGATGTTCGTAGAAACGTCGCGAGATTTTCTCGTAGGCTGGGTCCATCCGCAGCGATAGATCCGTGGTCAACATCGTCGGTGCATGCTTCTTGGACTTGTCGAAGGCGTCGGGAATTGTGGCCGCGGCGCCTTTTGCCTTCCACTGCGGTACACCGGCCGGGCTCTTGGTCAGCTCCCATTCGTTTTCGAACAGGTTCTTGAAGAAGTGGTTGCTCCACTGCGTCGGCGTCTGCGACCAGGTGACTTCCGGGCCGCCGGTGATGGCGTCGGCGCCGATGCCCGTGCCATGCTTGCTTTTCCAGCCGAGACCCTGATCCTCGAGAAGGGCGCCTTCGGGCTCCGGGCCAACCAGCGACGGATCGCCGGCGCCGTGAGTCTTCCCGAAGGTGTGGCCGCCGGCAATCAGCGCGACGGTCTCCTCGTCGTTCATCGCCATGCGGAAGAATGTTTCGCGGATGTCCTTGGCTGCCGCGATCGGATCCGGCTTGCCGTTCGGCCCTGCCGGATTGACGTAGATCAGGCCCATTTGCACCGCGCCGAGCGGATTCTGCAGTTGGCGTTCGCCGCTGTAGCGTTCGTCGCCGAGCCATGTCCCCTCAGGACCCCAGTACAGTTCTTCCGGCTCCCAGACATCGGCGCGCCCGCCGCCAAAACCGAAGGTCTTAAAACCCATCGACTCCAGCGCGACATTGCCGGCGAGAACCATCAGGTCGGCCCAGGAGAGCTTCCGCCCATACTTCTGTTTGATCGGCCATAACAGCCGGCGCCCCTTATCGAGGTTGGCGTTGTCCGGCCAGGAGTTAAGCGGCGCGAACCGCTGCTGGCCGGTGCCGGCGCCGCCGCGGCCGTCGGCGATCCGATAGGTTCCGGCAGCGTGCCACGCCAGGCGGATCATCAAACCGCCGTAGTGGCCGAAGTCGGCCGGCCACCACTCCGTCATCAAGGCACGCAGGTCCTTGATCACGGCGTTGAGATCGAGGCTCTTGAATTCTTTGGCATAGTCGAACCCGGCATCCATCGGATCCGACAGGGTTGAGTTCCGATGAAGAACTTGGAGGTCCAGCTGATGCGGCCACCAGTGGCGGTTTGTCGGTCCTTGGGCGGCAGTAAACGGGCACTTGCCTGCACTTTTGTCGTCAGTCTTTGCGTCCATGTTTCGCTCCGATTGTTCTCTCGATTTTCGCGTCGTTCCCTAAGGCGCTCTTTGATTTTTTCAATCGCCTTCAGCCGTCCAAAAGCGCAGCCCCGCCGAAATGCGCGAGGTCGCGTCCGCATGCCCGGAGCCGGTAACGAGGATCGGGGCATTTGGCTTCCGGGAAGTGTGAGACGAACTATGGCCCCAGCTCTCCATCAGGTCCAGTCGTATTGACTGACCAGTCTGATAAGAAATACTTATAGACGATGGTCACGTTGCGGCAGCTCCGCTATCTCGACGCGCTCGCGCAGCATCGGCACTTCGGCCGTGCCGCCGCAGCTTGCGCGGTCACCCAGCCGGCCTTGTCCATGCAGATTCGCGAGCTCGAAAAGGAGCTCGGGGTCGAACTCATCGAACGGCGGTCTGGTGAAGCAGCGTTGACTGAGATCGGAGCCGAGGTCGCGCGGCGTGGTGAGCAGGTGCTGTCGTCGGCGCGTGACTTGGTGGATTTTGCCCGCCATCGTAGCCGCGTGCTTTCAGGCCGGCTCCGGCTCGGCGTCATTCCGACGCTTGCGCCCTACGTGCTGCCAAAAGTGCTGCCTGACCTGCAGGCGAACTATCCGGATCTGATCATCGAATTGCGCGAGACGCAGACCAAGGTCCTGCTCGAAGAGCTTGCCGGCGGCGATCTCGACGCAGTCATGCTGGCGCTGCCACTGCCCGCGGGCGACATTGAAAGCATCCCCTTATTTGGTGATCCGTTTCTGCTCGCCGTGCCGGCCAGTGATCCGCTTCCGCGCGGCGCCCGCGTCGATCCGCGCAAGATCGATCAACGCCGGCTGATCTTGCTCGAAGAAGGCCATTGTCTGCGCGACCAAGCGCTCGCCTACTGCGCCACAGCGCGCCACGAAATGCCGCTAAGTCTTGGCGCCACGAGTCTCGCGACAGTTATGCAGATGGTTGCGAGCGGCTACGGCGTGACGCTGGTACCGCAAGTTGCAGTCGATGTCGAAGTGCGTGATCATCGCGTGAAACTGCTGCGCTTCGCCGCGCCCGAACCGGGACGATCGGTCGGACTAGCATGGCGGCGAACGTCTCCACGTAAGGCGGATTTCTTTGCGCTGGGGCAGCTTATCACCCGTGTACTTGAAACGGCGAACGCGCCGCAGCCCGGTGCGGCCCATGCTGGTTGAAACGCGCGAATAAAGAGTGTGTTGGGTGATCCGCCAACGTCACGCCCCGGCTAGCGAGGCCGGGACGTTCGTTTTCTGAAACCCGAACCGGTTGCGCGCGTCAATAGCAGACGTTCACCCAGCGCACCGCGGGACCATACGGCGTCCACACCACACGCCGGTGCAGGCAGCCGCCGGCATAAACGCGCACCGCCGGCCGGTAGAACCAGCCATGATGCCATCCATGCCAGCCTGGGTTCCCGCTCCACCACGCTGACGCACTGGTGGGCGAAAGGGCGGCAGCGCCGAGCGTGAGCGCGGCGGCTCCGGCCAAAATTTTGCGATCTCCTGTTTTTTGTTCAGCTCATGCCGGCGGACCCGTAAGTCCGCCGTTTCGTGAGCGAATCTATCCGCAAGCGCCTGAACCGGTGCTGAGGATCAAATTAACCGCCGATTTATCAGGCTGAGTACGCGCATGCGGCTGCGTTCAGCCGGCATTCATGGTGCAGCACGCGCTTGCCCCACGCGTGAGTGAACGGCTATAAGCCGCGCGGTCCGAAGAGCTTTTGCAATCCCAAAGGATGATTTGATGGCGATCGAGCGCACCTTCTCGATCATTAAGCCCGATGCGACCGCCCGCAGTTTGACGGGGGCCATCAACGCGATGATCGAACAGGCGGGTTTGCGCATCGTTGCGCAAAAGCGCGTCAAGATGACCCGCGAGCAGGCGGAAACCTTCTACGCCATTCATCGCCAGCGCCCGTTTTTCGGCGAACTGGTCGCATTCATGACCTCGGGCCCGGTAGTCGTGCAGGTGCTGGAAGGCGACAACGCGGTCGCCGCCTACCGCGACATCATGGGTGCGACCGATCCGGCCAAGGCCGCGCCCGGGACCATTCGCAAGGTGCACGCCAAATCCATCGGCGAGAACTCGGTGCATGGCTCCGACGCCCCGGAAACCGCCGTGACGGAAATCGCGCAGTTTTTTGCCGGCAATGAGATCGTCGGCTGAGGCCGTGAGCAGTGGCTTCGATCATCGAATATTTTAATCCGGCGCTGTGGGGCGCCTGGCTGCGGGCCGGCGTCGATCAGCTCGGCTACACGGCATTCTGGCTCGCCGTCGGCCAGATCATTTTCATCAATGTCTTATTGTCCGGCGACAACGCCATCGTCATCGCGATGGCGTGCCGCGAACTGCCAGAACAGCAACGGCGCTGGGGTCTGATCATCGGCGCCGGCATGGCGGCGCTCCTGCGCATCGTTTTCACTGTGATCCTCGCTTCGCTGATGATGCTGCCCTATCTGAAACTGATTGGCGGCGCCGGGCTTTTGTATATTGCGGCCAAGCTTCTCGTCCCCGAGGAGCCCGACAGAAGCGAGCTTGAGGCAACCGCGCATCTTTGGCGTGCGGTCATGGTCATCGCGGTGGCCGACATCATCATGAGTTTCGACAATGTGGTGGCGATCGCCGCCGCCGCGCGCGGCGATTACCTTCTGCTTGCGATCGGGCTCGCCATTTCGATTCCGTTGCTCGTCGTCGGGGCGACGCTCATGGCGGTGCTGATCGATCGATTCCCGGTTTTGATAGGGCTCGGCGCGGCGTTGCTTGGCTGGATCGCCGGCGAAACCATGGCGACGGATCCGGCCGTGGCTTCGCGTTTGGCTCCGCTTGGCGACGCGGCGCTCAGGCAGGTCGAGTTCGCAGGCGCGGCGGCCGGCGCGGCGCTCGCCGTTGCGGCGGGCGGATTGTGGCAGCGGTTGCGCGAGACGCGTGCGCAGAGCCGGCCGAGGAAGAATGGCCCCAAAGCGGCGCTGATCACCAAATTTTTTCAGATCGGGGCGACGCGGCGCTAGAGCGCGATTCCCATAAGTTGAATCGATTGTCGTTCGAGGTTTTTTGGCGGAGCATCATCTTTCGGAAAACCGGTTGCCACTTTTCCAGATGATGCTCTAGCGCAGCCATGCTTGCGCCGTATTTCTCCTGCTTGTTGTACGCGCAATCGGATTTTGGCCATCCGGCCGGTGCTGCCTTGCCGACATGATCGCCTCGGACTTCCCCGCTTCGGACTTTCCCCCAAAATCTGGCTTGTGGCGCGTACTGCAGAATTGCACGCGATGTGCTGCGTCCGCGTCTTCGCTGACATCTGGAATGACTTAGGAGACAGACGATGCAGAAGGGCACCGTCAAGTGGTTCAATCCGACCAAGGGCTACGGGTTCATCAAGCCCGCGAGCGGCGACAAGGATGTGTTCGTTCACATCTCAGCCGTCGAGCGCGCTGGCTTGCGCACGCTCAACGAGGGCCAAACGGTCGAATACGAACTTGTTAGCAACCGCGGCCGAACCTCGGCGGAAAATCTGAAAGTTGCGTGAACCAAGGCCGGCTCTATTCCGGCGTCTCGTAGCCCCCGGTCTCACACCCGGGGGTTTTTTATTTCCAGTTGCGGCGCTGCAAATTTTGCTCGGCCTTCGGCGACCAGACGCAAGGCTTCCGGATAGATCCGGTGCTCGATCTCCAGAACGCGGGCGGCGAGCGTCGCCTCGGTATCGCCTTGCAACACCGGCACCGATTGCTGGCTGATGACGGGACCGGCATCGGTTTCCTCGACAACAAAATGGACCGTGGCGCCGTGCTGTTTCACGCCTGCCTCGAGCGCGCGGCGGTGGGTATCGAGCCCTTTGAACTCCGGCAGCAGGGCTGGATGGATGTTGAGAATGCGGCCGCGCCAGCGGCCGATGAACCAGGACGTCAAAAGCCGCATGAAGCCGGCCAGGCAGACGATTTCGATTCCGTGTTTGCGAAGTTCGTCGTCGAGCGCGCGTTCGAAAGCCTTGCGGTCCTTACCGAACGGGTGATCGACCACCGCCGTGGCGATTGCGGCCTCGCGCGCGCGTGCAAGCCCGGCGGCGTCCGGCCGGTTCGACACCACGAGCGCGATTTCCGCCGGATAGTCTTTGGCCTGAGCGGCCTCGATCAGTGCCGTCATGTTTGAGCCGCGCCCGGAGATCAGCACCGCTACCCGCTTTTTAGGCCCTGTCATCGCGGCGGCCAGGAAAGATCAAGATGTCCCGAGAAACTGATCGCGCTGCCGCCTTCCGCAGCCACAACCTCACCGAGCCGAACGACTTGTTCGCCATGCTTGGCGAAAGATTCGATAGCGGCATCCGCCTTACCTTTATCGAGTATGGCCACCATGCCGATCCCACAATTGAAGGTGCGCAGCATTTCATGCTCGACGATCTGTCCGGCGGCGGCGAGCCATTTGAACACCGGCAAAACCGGCACGCGCTCGAGCGCCACGCGAATCCCGAGCCCGGGCGGCAGCACACGCGGGATATTTTCGATAAAGCCGCCGCCGGTAATATGCGCGAGCGCTTTCACCGCTTTGCCGTCGCGGATTGCGGCGAGACAGGAGCGCACATAAAGCCGCGTCGGTGTCAAAAGCGCCTCGCCGAGGTTTTGCCGCGGCGCGAACGGAGCAGGGTGATCCCAATCTGATCCAGCGTCGCGCACGATCTTTCGAGCCAGCGAAAAACCGTTGGAATGTACGCCGCTCGCCGCCAGTCCCACGACGACGTCGCCTGCGGAAATGTCGGTGCGCGGCAGCATTTCGTTGCGCCCCACCGCGCCGACCGCAAATCCGGCGAGGTCATAATCGCTTGCCTGATAGACTCCCGGCATTTCCGCGGTCTCGCCGCCGATCAGTGCGCATCCGGCTTCGCGGCAGGCGCCGGCAATGCCCTTGACCACCGCCGCGCCGATTGCGGGATCGAGTTTTCCGCACGCGAAATAATCGAGAAAGAACAGTGGTTCTGCGCCCTGCACCACAAGATCATTGACCGACATCGCGACGAGATCGATGCCAATCGTGTCATGACGCCCTGTCTCGATCGCGATCTTGACCTTGGTGCCGACGCCGTCGGTCGCCGCGACCAGGATCGGATCGACAAAACCGGCCGCTTTCAAATCGAACAACCCGCCGAAGCCGCCGATTTCGGCTCCGGCGCCGGCGCGCGCGGTTGCGCGCACCAGTGGCTTGATCAAGTCCACCATGCGATTACCGGCATCGATGTCGACACCGGCGGCCGCGTAGCGAGCGTCTTTCACGAAATCACCAAGGCGGATCGCCGAATCTGCTCGGCACTGCAGGCTGTCGCGGGCCTCCTACGTCGGAATCGCTGGGTGTGCAAGCGCGCCGGTGCCGCTATATTGGGGAGCACGGATCGAACGCCGGGAACCACAGATTCGCTGGTCCGGCGCGGGGTTACAAAAAAGCGGCGGCGCGGCGAGGGGGTCGCGCCAGCGTTACTGCAGGCTGGGGGCGGTTTGAGTATCCCAAATCTCATCACCTTGGGACGGATTTTACTGGTGCCGATCGTGGTCTGGGCGATCACGCTGGGCGAGATGCGCATCGCGTTTGCCTTGTTTCTCGTCGCCGGCATCAGTGATGCCGTAGACGGCTTCCTTGCCAAGCGCTTCCACATGAAGAGCGAGCTTGGCGCTTATCTCGATCCGCTGGCCGATAAGGCGCTGATCGTTTCCATCTATGTGTCGCTTGGAATTGTCGGCATGGTGCCGATTTTTCTGGTCATCCTTGTCGTCTCGCGCGACATCATGATCATCAGCGCCTTCATGTTGGCTTGGCTCGTCGGCAGGCCAATGCCGGTGCGGCCGTTATTGGTGTCGAAAGCCAATACGGTGGCGCAGATCCTGCTGGCCATTCTGATTCTGGCCGAACATGCCTTCGGTCTTGACTTCGGTTTCGTGTCGCGGCTGACCATGGCGGCTGTGGCACTGTTGACGCTGCTTTCGATTGCTTTCTATCTCGCCGAATGGGTGCGACACATGAACTCGTTCGGCGCCGGGCATTGAGGCGCCATGCGGTTTGAGCGCAACGTCGTATTCTGGGTGACGGCGCTCGCCGTGTTTGTTGGGTTGCTCTGGCTGCTCAGTCCCATATTGCTGCCGTTCGTGTTGGGCATGGCGATTGCCTATGTGCTCGATCCGCTGGCCAATCAGTTGAGCAAGCGCGGCGTCAGCCGGTTGTTGGCCGCCGTTCTTATACTTGGCGGTTTTGTCGTGGCGCTCGCGCTTTTGGTGCTGCTGATAGCGCCGGTCCTGGCAAAACAACTGTCCGCCTTCATCGATAACGTACCGGTCTATGCGCTGCGCCTGCAGGCCTTCGTCAGCGACCCGAGCCATCCCTGGATCAAGCGCATCATCGGCGACAATCTGACCGGCGCCGACAAATCCGTCGGCGACCTGATGAACCAGACGGTTGGATATCTGACCGGATTGTTGGCCTCGCTGTGGGCCAAGGGCCAGGCGCTGATTTCGATCTTCTCGCTTCTTATCATTACGCCGGTGGTGGCCTTTTACCTGATCTGCGACTGGGACCGCATGGTTGCCGCGCTCGATCGGCTGGTGCCGGTACCGCAGCGAGAAACCGTCCGCAATCTCGGCCGTGAAATAGATGCGACGATTGCCGCTTATGTCCGCGGGCAGAGTGGCGTGTGCCTTATCCTTGGCTCGTATTATGCGACGGGGCTCACCTTTGCGGGCTTGAGTTTCGGGCTGTTGATTGGCGTCATATCGGGTCTGATCAGTTTCATTCCCTATGTTGGCTCGCTGACCGCGCTTATCCTGTCGTTGGCCGTCGCTTTGGCGCAATTTGCTCCGGACTGGACCCGCATCGCCGGTATCGTTCTGTTCGGCCAGTTTCTCGAAGGCTATGTGGTGGCGCCGAAGCTGGTCGGCGAAAGCGTCGGATTGCATTCGGTCTGGCTGATTTTCGCGCTATTCGCGTTCGGTTATCTTTTCGGCTTTGTCGGACTCTTGCTGGCCGTGCCTTTGGCGGCCGGCTCGGGCGTGCTCATCCGCTTTTCGTTGGCCCGCTACTTCGCCAGTCCGCTCTATACCGGCAACCGGCCGCCATAATGTCCTCGGGGCGATAGCGGAATGTCTGCGCAGGCACCGGCTTCGAGCAAGATTGTGTCTCGTCCCCGCCAGCTTGCGCTCGCGCTCGATCATCCGGAAAGCTTCGCGCGCGAGGATTTTTTTTCCGGACCCGGCAATGCCGCGGCGTTGGCGCTGATCGATTCGTGGCCGGATTGGCCGTCGCGCGCCGTCGCGCTCATTGGACCGGAGGGTTCGGGCAAGACGCATTTGGCGACGATCTGGGCGACGGCCGCGGGCGCCCGCGTCGTTTCGGCAGACAAGATCGGCGCACTCGATGTCCCGGGGATGCTGGCGACCGGGGCGCTCGTGATCGAGGACGCTGGCGCGGCCATCGACGAACGCGCGCTGTTCCACCTGATGAACCTGGCGCGTGAGGAGCAGGCCTTCCTGTTGTTCGCGGCGCGCAGCGCACCGTCGGCTTGGCAAATATCGACGCCAGACGTTGTGTCTCGGCTGCGGGCGATGCCGACGGCGCAGTTGCAAGCGCCCGACGACGCCATGCTGCGCGGTGTCATGCTGAAACTTGCCGCCGACCGCCAGCTTGTCCTGGATGATGCCGTCGTCAGTTACCTCGCCAGCCGTATCGAGCGTTCGTTCGGGGCGGCCCGTGCCGCGGTCGTCGCGCTGGACGAAGAGGCGCTGCGGCGGGGGCGGCCGCCCAGCCGGGCTTTGGCGGCGGAATTGTTCCGCGACGGCGGCTGACCGAACCGGGGCTTGCCCAAACCTGCCGCCACCCCGATTTCGAGTGGATACACGAGGAATGCGCCGGACTTGACGGAACCGCCCGCGCGGCCGCCTTATGCTCTCCAGCGGCATTCATCGGATTGTAACGAAAGTGGCCAATCTAGCTTTAGACGAACACGGATCGGCAATGGCGGAAGCAAGTCAAGTTGCTGTTTCACCTCGCGAATCCGTCGCCGCCCGGCGGCTCGAAATGCCGCGCGCGCAGGAAACGCAGCCGCGTCAGCCGGCTTCCGACCTCGCCGCGAGCCCCGATCGTTTCATCAACCGCGAGTTGTCATGGCTCGATTTTAATCGCCGCGTGCTCGAGGAATCGGCGAACCGCCGGAATCCGCTCCTTGAGCGGCTCAAATTCCTGGCGATCTCGGCCAACAATCTCGACGAATTTTTCATGGTGCGCGTGGCCGGCCTCGGCGCGCAGGTGCGCGAAGGTATCAGCACCAAGAGCCCGGAAGGGCTTACTCCGGCCGAGCAGCTCATACGCATCGCCGAAGCGGTGGCGGTCCTGGTGCAAGATCAGCAGGCGCAATGGCGCGAGCTGCGGGCGGAGCTGGCCGCCGCCGGCATTGTGCTCGTCGATGGCCCGGATGTGACGCGCAGCGAGAAAGCCTGGCTCGAAGACTATTTTCTTGCCCACGTGTTTCCGTTGCTGACGCCGCTTGCCATCGATCCGGCGCATCCGTTCCCGTTCATTCCCAATCTCGGCTTTACCATCGCGCTGCAGCTTGCCCGCGGCAAAGACGGCAAGGCGATGAACGCGCTCATTCGCGTGCCGAACCGGACCGAGCGCTTTGTGCGATTGCCGGAAGCTGGCGAGGGCGGGGCGGCGCGGCTGATCTCGATCGAAGGCGTCACCAGCCTGTTCATCGCTAAGCTGTTCCCGGGCTACGCCGTAAAGGGTCTCGGCGCGTTCCGTGTCACCCGCGACTCCGAAGTCGAAATTCTCGAAGAAGCCGAAGACCTGGTGCGGCTGTTTGAGACCGCGCTCAAGCGGCGCCGCCGGGGGTCGGTGATCCGGCTCGATATCGAAGCGACCATGCCGGTCGAATTGCGGCGTTTCGTGCAGCGCGCACTCGATGTGTCCGACGACAGCGTGTTCACAGTCGACGGCGTGCTGGCGCTTAACGAGATGGGCGAGATCGCCAGCCTCAACCGGCCCGATCTGGAATTCGAGCCGTACACGCCGCGCTATCCCGGGCGAGTTCGCGATCACGGCGGCGATTGCTTCGCGGCGATCCGGCAGAAGGATATGGTCATCCACCATCCGTTCGAATCTTTCGACGTGGTGGTGCAGTTCCTGCAGCAGGCCGCGCGCGACCCCGACGTCGTCGCGATCAAGCAAACGCTTTACCGCACCTCGGCGGATTCGCCGATCATCAAGGCGCTGGCAGAAGCCGCCGAAGCCGGCAAATCGGTAACCGCGCTCGTGGAATTGAAGGCGCGCTTCGACGAGGAAGCCAACATCCGCTGGGCGCGCGACCTCGAGCGCGCCGGCGTGCAGGTCGTGTTCGGCTTCATCGAACTGAAAACCCACGCCAAGCTGTCGCTGGTGGTCCGGCGCGAAGGCGCTTCGCTCGCCTCTTACGTGCATGTCGGCACCGGGAATTATCACCCCGTTACCGCGCGCATCTACACCGATCTGTCTTTCTTTACCTGCGATCCGATCATCGCCCGCGACGTCAGCCGCGTTTTTAATTTCGTCACCGGCTATGCCGAGCCAGCCGAGCTCGATCGCATGGCGGTGTCGCCATTGTCCCTTCGCAACCGCATCCATGAGCACCTCGCTGAGGAAATCGCGCATGCAAAAGCCGGCCGCCCGGCGGCGATCTGGATGAAGATGAACTCGCTGGTCGATCCCGACATCATCGACGCGCTCTATGAGGCCTCGAGCGCCGGCGTGCCGATCGACCTCGTCGTGCGCGGCATCTGCTGCCTCCGCCCGGGCGTGCCCGGACTGTCCGACAATATCCGCGTCAAATCGATCGTCGGCCGCTTTCTCGAGCACGGACGTATCTACTGCTTTGGCGCTGGACACGGATTGCCGCATGCGAAAGCCGCGGTCTACATTTCGTCGGCCGATATGATGCCGCGCAATCTCGACCGCCGGGTCGAAGTGCTGTGTCCAATTCTCAACCCGACCGTGCACGAGCAAGTGCTCGATCAAATCATGGTCGCGAATTTCAAGGACAATGAGCAGAGCTGGCAGTTGCTTGGCGACGGGTCATCCTCGCGCATCGTTCCGGGACCGGGCGAGGAAAGCTTCAACTCTACGACTTATTTCATGACCAATCCGAGCCTGTCCGGCCGGGGCAAGTCACCCAAGGATTCGATCCCGCGCCTGCGGCACCGGCCGGAACGCATGTGAAGGTGTGGCGAATCGCGTAGGTTGCGGCCGCCAGGGCCGATCGGCAGGCAGGGATATTTGTTCAAAGGGCCTCGCCTGTCGTGTAAGGCGGTAGCCGCGAATAGCTTAGATTCATTGAATTTATGCCGCGCGCCACTTCCGATGCCAGTTTGAACGCGCAGGGGCGGCTCGACCACGGGCCGCCGATTGCGGTCGTCGACATCGGTTCGAATTCGGTCCGGCTTGTCGTCTATGAAGGGCTGACGCGAAGCCCGACTGAATTGTTCAACGAAAAGGCGCTGTGCGGCCTCGGCCGGGAAGTGCAATCGACGCGACTGCTCGCCGCCGACGCGGTTCAGCACGCGCTCGCCACGCTCAAGCGTTTTCGCGCTTTGTGCGAGACCATGAAGGTCAAGGAAATTTTTGCCATCGCCACCGCGGCGGTTCGCGATGCCAAGAATGGTGCGGCGTTCATCAAGCTCGCCGAACGCACCATCGACGCTAAAATCGAGATTCTGTCCGGCGGACGTGAGGCCGAGCTCACCGCGCTAGGCGTGATTTCTGGCGTGCATCGCGCCGACGGCGTAGTCGGGGATCTTGGCGGCGGCTCGCTCGAACTCGTCGATGTGCGCGGCACGCGCGCCCGTCACGGCCTGACCCGTCCGCTCGGCGGTCTGGCGCTCGCCGACATCTCGGCGAAGTCGCTGAAGAAAGCCGAGAAATTCGTCAAGAAATCGCTCGGCGGATTGCCGGTACTCGAGGCCTGCGAGGATCGAAACTTCTACGCGGTCGGCGGCACCTGGCGTTCGCTGGCGCGGCTGCACATGTGGCAGACGGGCTATCCGCTGCATGTCATGCACGGTTATGCGATCCGCGCCGACGAGGCGGAGGAATTCGCCCGCCTCGTGCACCGCGTCGACGTCGATTCGCTTTCCAATATCGAGGTGGTCAACAGCGCGCGGCGCCCGCTTTTGCCTTATGCGGCGCTGGTGCTCGAATACATTTTGCGCGTCGGCAAACCGCGGCAGGTGGTGTTCTCGGCGCTTGGCATTCGCGAAGGGCTGTTGTTTTCGCTGCTCAAGAACAAAGAAAAGGAAAAAGACGCGTTGCTCGAAGCGGCGCGGCATCTCAACCAGTTGCGCTCGCGCTCGCCGCGCCATGGCGAGGAGCTGATCGCATGGACCGACAGATTCATGGCGACCTCGGGGTTGGACGAAACTGCCGAGGAGCGCCGGCTGCGGCACGCGGCGTGTCTTCTCGCCGATATCGGCTGGCGCGCGCATCCCGATTACCGCGGCGAACAATCGCTCAACATCATCGCCCATGGCGGCTTTTCCGGCATCGACCATCAGGGCAGGGCCTATCTGGCGCTCGCGGTGTTCTTCCGCCATGTCGGCCTGGTGATGGACGATGAGCTCTCGCCGCGATTGCGCGAGCTCGTCTCGACACGGCTCCTTGACCGTGCCCGCGTGCTCGGCGCCGCGTTGCGGCTCGCTTATGTCGTGTCCGCGGCGATGCCCGGCGTGCTCAAGGCGACACCGCTAGCGATCGAGCGTCATCGTCTGGCGCTGCGGCTACCGGGCGAATTCGCCGCATTAGCCGGCGAGCGCGTGCTCAATCGGCTCCGCTCGCTGGCGCGCCTGATCGGCCGCGAGCCGGTGCTGCTGATGGGGTGAAGCAGGTCGGTCGCTTAAGAAATAGCCCGAAAGAATTCCTCAGCGTTTGCGCGTGAATTTTCGCCGCGCTCACCATTTCTGTTCATTAGCTGGGGAGAACGGATTCTTTTTGCTGCCATTCAATCGCGTTGCTGGCATCGTGTGAATCGTGTTGTTGGGGGAGCAATAACGATGAAGAAGACTGCTTTGCTAACATTTGTGTTTGTAGCTGCATCGTATCCTGCTGTCGCGAAGCACCATTTGCACCACGGACAGCGAGCGACCTCCTCGCATTCCCGGATAAGCTGCGAAATGGTGCGTGCCTATGTTGCGCAAGTGGGTTTAGCGCAGGCTAAAGCGATGGCTCAAGCCGCCGGCATGACCGAATCGGAGGCACGAGCAGCGGCACAGTGTCTGGAGAAAACGTAGCCTATAAAGCGCCGTCGCTATTCTCGCCGCTCCACCACCGTGACACGGCCGTTTTCCATCGTCAGCGCCAACTTGCCGTGCTTGAGCGCCAGCGCTTTTTCGCCGAACAGCTCGCGCCGCCAGCCGGTGAGCGCCGGCACGTCGGCGGTGTCGTCGGCGGCGATGCGCTCGAGGTCGTCAACCGTGGCGATGACCTTGGCGGCGACGTGATGGCGTTCCGACACCATCCGCAGCAGCACTTTGAGGAGTTCGACCACCGCCGCCCCATTGGCGGTGGATTGCGCGCGCACCGGCCGGGGCAAGGTCTTGGTATCGCGCGCCAAGCCGCGCGCAACCGCCGCAATGATCGCCTCGCCCCAGCGCGATCGCTCAAAACCCTTCGGCAGCGAGCGCAGATGCGTCAGGTTCTCGGCACTGGTCGGCGCCTGCACCGCGAGGTCGGCGATGACTTCGTCCTTGAGCACCCGCGAACGCGGTACGTCGCGCGCCTGCGCCTCGCGCTCGCGCCAGGCGGCGACTTCGATCAATACCGCCAGCTCTTTCGGTTTGCGCACCCGCGTTTTCAGCCGCTGCCAGGCATTCTCCGGTTCGAGCCGATAGGTCTCGGGCGAGGTCAGAACGCGCATTTCATCTTCGACCCATTCGGCGCGGCCGCGCTGGCGCAGATCCTCGACGAGCTTCAGATAGACTTCGCGCAGGTGTGTGACGTCGGAGATGGCGTAGCGCAGCTGCGCTTCGGAGAGCGGCCGCCGCGTCCAGTCGGTGAAGCGATGCGACTTGTCGAGCGTATCGCCAGTGATCCGCTGCACCAGCTGGTCGTAGGAAATCGAATCGCCATAGCCGAGCACCATGGCGGCGACCTGGGTGTCGAAGATCGGATGCGGGATGAGCTTGGCGGCGTGCCAGACGATTTCGATGTCCTGACGCGCGGCGTGAAAGACCTTCATCACCTTTTCATTGGCCATCAGGTTATAGAACGGCGACAGATCGATGCCGGGAGCCAGCGCGTCGATCACCACGGCTTCGTCGGCCGAGGCCATCTGGGCCACGCAGAGCAGGGGGTAGTAGGTGGTCTCGCGCAGGAATTCGGTGTCGATGGTGACGAAGGGCTCTTTCGCCATCCGCCGGCAAGTATCGGCCAATTCGGACGTTGCCGTGATCGGCTGGATCGGCGGGGGCGAGGCGGTGGAAACGGAATGAGGAATCATCGGCAATTCTTAATGTCGTTCAGGTGGCGAGCCGGGGCAAGCCCTGCCGTGTGAACTCGAATGGGAGACCAAGCATGCTTCGCTTCGCTCGCAATGACGCCGTTACCGTCCCCGAATCCTGTCCATGAAAATGAACTCCCACGGGCTCGGCGTGGCGCCGACCGGCACTTCAATGACGGTCGGCACGTCCCGCCGCCGCAACGCGCTGCGCAGCGCCGCGCGCAATTGTTCCGGAGTGGTCGCGCGCTCCGCCGCGGCATCGAAGCTTTTGGCGAAGGTGACGAAATCCGGATTCCAAAGATCGGTGCCGATCTGCCGATTGCCATAACGTTCCTGTTGAATGCGCCGCACATTGCCGTAGCCGAAATCGTTAAACACGATCGTCGTTAGCGGAATTTTGTGACGCATCGCGGTGGCAAGCTCGGTCGCGGTGAACAAGAATCCGCCATCGCCGGAAATGGCCACGACCGGCACGCCCGGCCGCGCGTGTTGCGCGCCGAGCGCGGTGGCGAAGCCCCAGCCCAGCGGA
>DATAYT010000044.1:0-19416 GCA_036272395.1 Xanthobacteraceae bacterium | reverse complement strand
CCCATGTTCCCTTTGGTTCTCCATGATACAGCAGGCGCAGCGAAGGGCGAAATGGCTGGGTGGCCAAAGGTAGATTTAGTGCACACTGTTGCCGATCGGTCGTGCGCCGCCCGCTAGGCTTCAGCATCGTGTTCGACCGCGCGGCCGGCGCTTGTTCGGGTGCGTTTTCGGCGCCGTCCCGCGCGCGGGGCCGCTCGTTCAGTGCTCGCGGGTTCCGGGGCAGGATCGACACTTTCGCTCGGCGTGCCGTCAGTCGATGTGCTTTCTAGCGGGGGTTTTTCGGACAGTAGGGTTTCAGAGCGCGGGGCGGCTGCCAGGCCACTGTCGGTTTGATCCGGGAGGGAACCCCCCGACTGATGTTCGGAAACAGCGTCGGTGTCAGGCTGCGGCGTTGTCTCGGCCGCGCTCAGCCGTGCCTGCCAATGCGCCAATTCGCGCGCCCTGGCGCGTCGCTCTTCGACGGCGGCGCGCAGGCGTTTGACCCAGACGCGAAACTGCCCCGCCGCCCGGCCGATGACGCCGCCAGCCCAGACCAGTTCGAACGGCGTAAACTGGCGCCAGGTCTGGTCGCCATCGACGATGGCGCGCGCGATGAGATTGCCGCCCATCGCCGTGGTATTGAGACCGTGCCCGCCGAAACCGCTGGCCAGCCAGACGCCCGGACCGACCTCGCCGATCTGCGGCATGCGGTGCACGGTAATTCCCAAGGTGCCGGCCCAGGCATAGTCCATCTCGACATCGCCGAGTTGCGGATAGGTGTGTTTGATGTCGGCTTTCAGCGCTCCGAGGTAACGACGCGGGTTGCGCGCCCAAGTGGTGCCGCGACCGGACAGCATCAGCCGATCGCCGCCGACGATGCGGTAGTGATTGTCGGCGGCATCGGTGTCGCTCACGCCGCCGCGATAGCGCACCGCTTCGGCAAGACGATTCCCAAGCGGCGCGGTCGTAATCACATAGGTCGTCAGCGGCACCATCGTCGCGGCGAGCCGCGGCATCAGTGATTTGAGCCCGATATTGCCACACAGCACCACGTGATTGGCACGTAGCCGCGCCCCCGGCGTTACGATGCGTTTGCGCACACCGCTCGGATCGATCGACAAAGCCGGCGTGTTCTCGAAAATCCGCGCGCCGTCACGCTCTGCGGCGGCGGCAAGCGCGAGCGCGTAATTGAGCGGATGAATGGCAAGCGCGCGCAGATAATTGATGGCGTAAAAATAACGTTCGCTGCGCAGAACTTCACGCACGCGCTCGGTCGACCAGCCCTCAATGTCGCAGCCCAGTTCTCCGAGCAGGGCGACGTCTTTGACAAATTCGTCGCCATCGTCTCGCTTCGACACATAAAGCCAGCCGTCTTCCGCATCGACACCGGGCGCGTGTTCGGCGCGAATCGTGTCGCGCACGTAATCGAGCCCGGCCTGCGCCAGTGCCCAAAGATCTTTGGTGCGCTCGAAACCGACGCGCGCAATGAGCTTGTCGGCGTCCGCGCCGAAGCCCGGCAAGACAAAGCCGGTATTGCGGCCCGAGGCTTTGGCGGCAAGACGGCCGGCCTCGAGCAACACGACAGACCAGCCCTTGCGCGCCAATTCGCGGGTGGTGGTCAGGCCGGCCAGTCCGCCGCCGATCACGCAGGCATCGACGTCGAGGTCGGAATACAGCGACGGCCGCCGGGGCGCATCGACCATCGTCGCGGCGTACCAGCTGTCGCCGTAGATTTCGCTCGCCGCGGCGTTCCTGTGGGGCGTGGGATTGAGCATCGTTGCCGCTATGTAAGGCTTTCGGGCGAGCTAGGCCAGTGGACATGTTAAGCCGGGAAAGCGACAGTGCGACCATGCGCCGTTTGATGCTGCTCCGCCACGCCAAGACCGAGCGCGCCGAGCCCGGCCAGCGCGATCGCGATCGCAAACTCGTAAAACGCGGCCGCGCCGATGCGCCGACGCTCGGCGCTTACATGACCCACCACGATCTGATCCCGGACCTGGTGCTGGTCTCGCCGGCCGCGCGCGCCCGGGAGACGTGGGATCTGGTCGCTGACGCTTTTGCCAAGCCGCCGCGCCAACAAACCGACGATCGCATCTATAACGCCAATCCGCACAAGCTGTTTTACGTCGTCGCCGAGCCGCGCAAGGCAAACAAGCTACTCATCGTCGGTCACAATCCGAGCATGCACGAATTCGCACTGCAATTGATCGCATCCGGAGACGTGGAGGCCCGCGAACAGCTACGCGAAAAATTGCCGACGTCGGGACTGGTCGTGATGGACTTGCCGATTGACGACTGGGCGGAGCTCCGCCCCCATTCGGCACGGTTGGAACGTTTTGTCACACCTCGACTAATCGCCGCGGCGACCGAGTAAGGCGCTGCGCTTCACGCGTATGTGCGGCGCTCCCGGCTCACGCGCCCGCCAGCGCCGCCAGAATGCGCACCCAGCTGCGGATGCCCCTGTGAAAGCTCTTGAGATCGTACTTTTCGTTGGGCGAGTGAACGCGATCGTCGTCGAGCGCAAAGCCGACCATCAGCGTATCCATCCCGAGCACGGTCTTGAAATCGCTGACGATGGGAATCGAGCCGCCGGCGCCGACAGTAACCGTTTTCTTTCCCCATTCCTGCGCCAGCGCCTCGCGCGCTTTGGCAAGCGCTGGATTATCGAACGCGACATTGAAAGCCGGCGCGCTGGTAAAATTGCCGAATTCCACGGCGCAGTCGGCGGGCACCCGCGCGCGCACGAATTCGCGGAACGCGACGCGGATTTTCTCCGGATCCTGGGCGCCGACGAGGCGAAACGACACTTTGGCCATTGCCTTGCCGGGGATGACGGTCTTGGCCCCCTCCCCGGTATAGCCGCTGATGATGCCGTTGACTTCGGCGGTCGGCCGCGTTGAGATTTGCTCGATCAACATGCGGTCCTTTTCACCGGCCGGAATTTTGAGCCCGATCGGCGCCAGAAATTTTTCCGGCGTCAGTTCGAGCCCGGCGAGATCCGCCTTGATGTCAGCGGGCAGTTCCGCCACGCCTTCATAGAATCCGGGAATAGCGACTGATCCATCTGGCCGGTGCAAGGCGGAAAGAATGTCCGCCAGCACATGGATTGGATTGCGCGCGGCGCCGCCGAACAAACCGGAATGCAGATCGCGATCGGCGCAGGTCAGCCGGACTTCTTCATAGACCAGGCCGCGCAGCGAGGTCGTGATCGAAGGCGTTTCGGCGTCCCACATCCCGGTATCGCACACCAGTGCGAGATCGCGCCGGAACTCATCGGCGTTGTCGCGCACAAATCCGAACAGATGTTTCGAGCCGCACTCCTCCTCGCCTTCGATCATGATCGTAATGTCGAGCGGAAGTTTCCCGGTTACCGCTTTGAATGCGCGGCACGCCTCGATAAACGTCATCGCCTGGCCTTTATCGTCGCAGGCGCCGCGCGCGACGATAATTTTGCGCCCCTGTTCCGTCGCAATGCGCGGTTCGAACGGCGGCGTCTGCCACAGATCGAGCGGGTCGACCGGCTGCACGTCATAATGGCCGTAAAACAGGACCCGAGGCCGTCGATTGGCACCGTTGCCGCTTTTGCCGATCACCACCGGGTGGCCGGCGGTGGGGCGCAGACTGGCATCGAAGCCGAGACTGCCGAGATCGGCCGCAACATGTTCCGCGGCCTTGCGGCATTGTGCGGCATAAGCGGGGTCCGTCGAGATCGACTGAATGCGCAACAACGCGAACAGCCGATCGAGACTTGAATCGAGTTCGCGATCGACGTGAGTCAAGACCGCGGACACAGCATTATTTGCACTCATATTTTTACTGTCACAATTGATCGATGCCTTTGACGCGCGCATTGCCGTAAGTGGCGCTCGCACACGCTGGAAATTTTATAATCCGCGACCGTGGTCCTTGTCATCCACTCTCGATTCTGACGCGTTGCAAGTTTGCAACGCTTGGGCACGTTCGAACCGCGCCTGCTTGTCACCCCCGCCTTTGACCCTGCAATATGTCTCGTGCTTGGCGGACCTTTTCGGGGTTGGCGAGGGGGTAATGGACGAACTGATCGCACGTCTGGTCGCCGATGTCGGCATAGATCGTGCGGCTGCGGAAAAAGCCGTCGGCATCATTCTCGAATTTCTGGTCAAGGAAGGCCCAGCGGACAAAGTCCAACCATTGCTGGCCAAACTTCCGGGAGCCGAGGCGGTGATGCAAAAGGCGGCCAGCGAAAGCGACTCTGGCGGCATGATGGCCGGGGCAATGGGCGGAGTCATGGGCGCGGGAATGCGCATGATGTCAGCCGGTTTAAGCATGGGTCAGGTGCAGAGCGTGACCCGCGCGGTGATTGCGTATACGCGAGAGAAAGCGGGCGAGGATGCGGTGGGCGAGATCGTCGCTGCAATCCCCGGGCTCGCGCAGTTTGTTTGAGTACCAACGTGTTTGTTGCGATCAAATTGCGCTGAGGGGGCATCGATGGCGTATCCCATTTCCGAAATTCAGGGGATCGAAACCGACGTTGCCGCTATTTTGAAATCGGATGGGATTCGCACCACTGTCACGCTGCTGCGCTTGGCCAAGACGCCGAAGCAGAGATTGAAGCTGGCGCTCAAGACCGGAACGCCGGAGAAGAATGTACTGGACTGGGTCACCGCCGCCGATCGCATGAGGATCAAGGGCGTGGGCTGGGAATATGCGGAACTCTTGCGGGCCGCCGGCGTGCGCACGGTCAATGAACTGCGCTACCGCAATCCGCAAAAGCTCGCTGAGGTCATGGCCGAGGTCAATACGAAGCGCAAATTGGTGCGTCTTCTGCCATCGGTGAATACCGTGGCGCGCTGGATCGAGGACGCCAAAAAACTGCCGCCGCTGATCCGTTACTGATTGCAGCCGGCGGCCGTCCTTCTTGAGGTCCCAGATTGGACATCCGCCGCCGCTTGACTTCGCGGGAGTGGTTGCGCAAAGCCAGCCCCATGCGCGGCGCCAAGCCGCCGATTAAAGTTAAGGACAGAGGCCATGGCCGCGAAGACCACGGCCGCGAATGTCACGCGTGGCGCCCCGCCGGTCTCGGGCATAGCGCCCGCCGGCAATGTGCTCACCGGGCTTCTCGCCAAGGGCCGCCCGCTGGTGATGGGCGTGCTCAATGTCACGCCCGATTCATTCTCCGACGGGGGCCGCTTCCTCGAGCCGACGGCTGCACTCGCCCAAGCGCGGCGACTTGTCGACGAAGGCGCCGACATCATCGATGTCGGCGCGGAATCGACACGGCCCTATGGCGACGCCAATCCGGTTTCGCTCGACGAGGAGCGCCACCGCCTCGCTGCGGTGCTGCCGGCAATTATTGGGCTCGGTGCGCCGGTTTCGATCGATACGATGAAAGCACCCGTCGCAGCCTGGGCGCTCGAGACCGGAGCTGCAATCGTCAACGATGTCTGGGGGCTGCAGCGCGACCCTGATATGGCGCGCGTCATCGCCAATCACGGCGCCCCGGTCATTATCATGCACAATCGCGAGAAAGCCGATCCGGCAATCGACATTATCGCCGCAGTGACCGAGTTCTTCTCGCGCTCGCTCGAAGTCGCATGGCAGGCCGGCATCGCCTGCGAGCAAATCGTACTCGATCCGGGGATCGGCTTCGGCAAGACGCCCGAGCAGAGCGTTACCTGCATCGCGCGGCTCGACGCCTGGCGCGGATTCAATCTGCCCATTTTGGTCGGAGCGTCGCGCAAGCGCTTCATCAAGGCCATCATGCCCGCCGAACCGAGCGAGCGGCTGGGCGGATCGCTGGCTGCGCATCTGATCGCCGCGGAAAACGGCGCGGCGATCATCCGTGCGCACGATGTTGCACCGACGGTGCAGGCCCTTGCGGTGGCCGCCGCGATCAGGCGGGCACGATGAGCGACAGGATCTTTCTCAAAGGGCTGGCGCTGCACGCCTATCATGGCGTGATGCAACACGAAGCCAAGGTCGGACAAACTTTTTACGTTGATCTACAACTCGACCTCGAGCTCGCCAACGCGTCGCGAACCGATAAGCTGAAAGACACAGTTTCCTATGACTTCGTCATCAAGACCGTCGCCGAGGCGTTCTGCGGCCGACGCTATCGCCTGGTGGAAGCGGCCGCCGGCGCGGTGGCCGACGCCGTATTGGCGCGCTGCCCGCAAGTGCGCGGCGTCCGCGTTACGGTGCACAAGCCGCACGCGCCAGTGGCGGCGACATTCGAGGATGTCGGCGTGACGATTGAGCGCTCCCGCAGCCGCAAACCATGAACCAATCCTCGGCCGAGGCTTTGCTCGCGCTGGGCGGTAATCTCGGCGACGTCCGCGCCACGTTCGAACGCGCCATCGCATTGCTGTGCGACGACGGGGCCGTTCGGCTCGTCGCGCGTTCGTCCGATTACCGCACTCCGCCTTGGGGCGTTACCGACCAGCCGGCCTTCATCAATGCCGCGATCATTGTGGCAACCTCGCTCGAGCCGCACGCACTACTCACGCGCGCGCAGAACGTCGAACGGGCGCTGGGCCGCGACCGGACAAAGGAACGGCGATGGGGCCCGCGCCGGATCGACATCGATATTCTCGTCTATGACGACGTTGTGTTGCGCGAGCCGGATTTGACGCTGCCACATCCGCATTTGTTCGAACGCGCTTTTGTTCTCTTGCCGCTTGCCGAGATTGCGGCCGACCGCGTCATCGCCGGGCGACGGGTTGGCGACGTGCTTGCCGGCGCGGATGCCGCGGGCATCGACAAGCTGCCGCCCAGGTAAAGTAAAGCGCCGTGCCGAACTATCTTCCGGGCGGTTGGCCGCCGCGCCAGCGCGTGGCATTTTCCGGCTATGGCAAAACCCGAGGCCCCCCTATCGGCTGCCGATTTTCCCGCCGCGACCGAGGCGGATTGGCGCAAGCTCGTCGACGCTGCGCTCAAGGGCGGATCGTTCGAGCGGCTCAAGAGCCGGACCTATGACGGGCTGACAATCGAGCCGCTTTATTCATCCGCGCGTGAAGTAACCGTCATCGCCGGGCGCCCGGGCGGCACCGCCTGGACCGTCATGCAACGGGTCGATCATCCCGATCCGGCGGCTGCGAACGTGCAGGCGCGCGAGGATTTGGACGGGGGCGCGTCCGGCTTGGTGCTGGTTTTTGCCGCCTCGGTCAGCGCCAATGGTTTTGGGCTCGAGGCAAATTCAGCCGCGCTCGCACGCGTGCTCGACGGCATCGATCCGCGCGGCATCGTTTTGGACTTGAACTTAAGTCCGCCGACGCGCGGCATGGGCCGCGAAGTCGCGACGCTGTTCAAGAACCGCGGCATTGACCCAAGTGCGATCGATCTGCGGTTCAGCATCAATCCGATCGGTGGCTTCGCCGCGGCCGGCCGCAGCGCGCAAGGCTGGGATGAGCTCGCGTCTTCTTTTGCCGGAACGATTGCCAGACTGTTGGACGACGGGTTTCGCGGACCGTTCGCGGTTGCCGACGGACGCGTGATCCACAATGCCGGCGGGTCGGAAGCGCAGGAGCTTGCTTTTGCACTCGCCAGTGCCGTTGCCTATTTGCGCGCGTTCGAAAAAAGCGGCATGGCGCTGCAAGCCGCCTATGACGCGATCTATTTCCGGCTGACCGCGGACGCCGATCAGTTTCTGACCACGGCCAAATTTCGCGCGATGCGAAAATTGTGGGCGCGCGTCGCGACCGCCGCGGGGATCTCGGCGAAACCCGCAATTGTCACGGCCGAAACCGCGTGGCGGATGCTCACGCGTCGCGACGCCTACGGCAACATATTGCGGTCGACCATCGCGGTCGCTGCCGCCGGACTTGGCGGCGCCGACGCAATCACCGTTCTGCCGCATACGGCGACGCTTGGTCTGCCGGATGCCTTCGCCCGCCGCGTGGCGCGCAACATGCAGCTCGTGCTGCTCGAAGAATCCAACCTGGCGCGGGTTGTGGACCCGGCGGCGGGATCCGGCGGCTTCGAAGCTCTGACTGAGCAGCTTTGCCTTACCGCCTGGGCGCAATTTCAGGAGATCGAACAGGCTGGCGGTGCATGGCCGACCCTAGAACGCGGGCTCGTCCAGCGAAATGTCGCCGCGGTGCGAGCCGCGCGCCAACAAGCCTTGGCGCGTGGCAAGGAGATTCTGACCGGCACCAATGCCTATCCCGATATCGCCGAGACGCCGCCTGCCGTTCTCGCCGTGGCGCCGCGCGCGAGTGGCGAAGGCGAAATCGTGAGCGCGCTATCACTGCCGCGATTGCGGCTCGCCGAGCCGTTCGAAGCCTTGCGCAACAAATCCGATCGCATTCTCGGCGCCACGGGGGCGCGGCCGAAAGTGTTCCTCGCCACGCTCGGCGCGCCGGCGGACTTCACCGTGCGTACGAACTTTGCCAGGAATTTTTTCGAGGCCGGCGGCATCGAAGCTGTCATCGGGACCCCTTCCGACTATCGCGCCGCACAGACCGCGATCGCCTGTCTGTGTTCGTCGGGCAAGGCGTCCGAGCGCGAATTGGCCTCGGCTGCTGCAGCGATCAAACGAAGCGGGGCGCGCCATATTTATTTTACGGGGCGGATTGCCGCGCAGGGGGACATGCTGCGCGCTGCCGGCGTGCAAACCTTCATTGATCAAGGTTCCGACGCCCTGGCGACACTGAATGCGGCTTACGATATTCTTCAACAAAAGGATCACTGAACCTTAGCGCATGAGCCGAATTCCAGACTTTGCGAAGATCGCTTTCGCGGATGCGCCAGCTCCCGCATCCGCCGCCGGCGCGCCTTGGCTCACGCCCGAGGAGATTGCGGTGAAATCCACGTATGCCGCCAGCGATCGCGAAGGCCTTATCGGTGTCGACGGCTTTCCCGGCATCCCGCCTTATCTGCGCGGCCCCTACCCGACCATGTATGTCACGCAGCCATGGACGATCCGGCAATATGCCGGCTTCTCGACCGCAGAGGATTCCAATGCCTTCTACCGGCGCAACCTTGCCGCCGGACAGAAAGGGCTTTCGATCGCCTTCGATCTCGCTACCCATCGCGGTTATGACAGCGATCACCCGCGTGTTGCCGGCGACGTTGGCATGGCCGGCGTGGCGATCGATTCGATCTACGATATGCGCACGCTGTTTGCCGGCATTCCGCTCGACCGGATGTCGGTGTCGATGACGATGAACGGCGCGGTGTTGCCGGTGCTTGCGCTCTACATCGTCGCTGCCGAAGAGCAAGGCGTGCCGCCGCAGAAGCTCGCCGGCACCATCCAGAACGACATTCTCAAAGAATTCATGGTGCGCAACACCTATATCTACCCGCCGCAACCCTCGCTACGCATCATCTCCGATATCTTCTCATTTACGTCGGCGCAGATGCCGAAATTCAATTCGATTTCGATTTCCGGCTATCACATGCAGGAGGCCGGAGCGACCGCGGATCTCGAACTCGCCTACACGCTCGCCGACGGCGTCGAATATGTCCGCGCCGGGCTCGCCGCCAATCTGCCAGTCGATCGCTTTGCGCCGCGGCTGTCGTTCTTCTTCGGCATCGGCATGAATTTTTTCATGGAAGTGGCGAAGCTGCGCGCCGCGCGGATGCTGTGGGCGAAGCTGATGAAAGAATTCGAACCGCAGGACGAGCGCTCGCTGTCGCTGCGCACTCATTGCCAGACCTCGGGCTGGTCGCTCGCGGCGCAGGATGTCTTTAACAATGTGGCGCGCACTTGCATCGAGGCGATGGCGGCGACTCACGGCGGCACGCAGTCGCTGCACACCAATGCGCTCGACGAAGCGCTGGCGCTGCCGACGGATTTTTCCGCGCGGATCGCGCGCAACACGCAGATCGTACTGCAGAAGGAAAGCGGCACCACGCGCGTGATCGATCCCTGGGGCGGCTCGTTTTTCGTCGAACGGCTTACCGGCGATCTTGCGACGCGGACCTGGGGGCACATCCGTGAAGTCGAGGAGCTCGGCGGCATGGCGCGCGCCATCGAATCCGGCTTGCCGAAGCTGCGGATCGAGGAAGCGGCGGCGCGCACGCAAGCGCGTATCGATTCTGGCGCGCAAGCGGTGATCGGAGTCAACAAATTCCGGCCGCGCGACGAAAAGCCCATCGATGTTCTCAAGGTCGACAATGCCGCGGTGCGCCAATTGCAGGTCGACAAGCTCAAACGACTCAGGCGCGAGCGCGACTCAGAGGCGCTTGGCCAAGCGCTCGAAGCGTTGACCCGCAGCGCCGCCGGCGGCAACGGCAATCTGTTGGCGCTTGCGATCGACGCGGCGCGCGCCAAGGCGACCGTGGGCGAGATTTCCCTTGCGCTGGAAAAAGCGTTCGGGCGTCATCAGGCCGAGATCAGAGCGATTTCCGGCGTCTATGGACGGGAGGTCGGCATGGCTGACGGAAGAATGGCGGATGCCGTCGAACGCGTACGGAAACTCGTCGCCGAGTTCGAAGACAACGAAGGCCGCCGCCCGCGCATTCTGGTTGCCAAGATCGGCCAGGACGGCCACGATCGCGGGCAAAAGGTCATCGCCACCGCCTTTGCCGATCTCGGTTTTGATGTCGACATCGGAGCGTTGTTTGCCACCCCGGTCGAGGCAGCGCGCCAGGCGGTCGAGAACGACGTCCACATCATTGGCGTTTCCTCGCTTGCGGCCGCGCATCTCACGCTGGTGCCCGAACTCAAGGCCGAGCTGGAAAAGCTCGGCCGCGGCGACATCATGATTGTTGTCGGCGGCGTGGTGCCGCCGCAGGATTATGCTGCGCTAAAAGCGGCCGGCGCCGAAGCAATCTTCCCGCCGGGGACGGTGATCGCCGAAGCCGCCGAAAGCCTGCTCGCGACGCTCAATCGCCGGCTCGGCCACGCGAAAGCAGCGGCGGAATAAAGCCACAAACCGCCTAGGAACGATGCGATGCAATCCGCAATTCAAGCTGGATTGCATCGCTCGTAATGAAGCGATGGGTCAGCCCGCCACGCTGCCCCAGTTCTTCGCCAGCTGTTCCGCGCCGCGCAGCGACAGTGCAAGAATTGTGTAAGTCGGATTCGGCGCGCCGCTGGTCGGGAAAATCCCTGGCCCGGCAATCCATAGATTGCCGGTCTCGTGCGTCTGGCCGAAACTATCGGTGACCGAGTCGCCGGCGGTTTTGCCCATGATGGTGCCACCCATGAGGTGGATGGTCGGCATCGGTCCTTTGTTCGGCCATACCTCCTTGGCGCCGGTTGCCTTGGCGATTTCGACGCCCTTATCGAAATTGGCATTGAATAGGGCCACAGCCTCGTCATTGAAACTGTGGGTGATCTTGCCAAGCGGCATGCCGAACTCATCTTTGTCGCTGGCAAGCTCAATGCGATTGTCGATCGCCGGCATTTCTTCGGCGAACGCGTTGAGCCGCGTATAACTGCGCGCCGCGCGTTTCATGAACGCGGCGAGCTCGGCGCCGAACAGGTCGAGGCGGGCGTTGGCGACGCCGCCGAGCGCGCTATAACGCGCCGCCGCGCCCGCGACCATGAAGGTCGAACCGAAGGCGCCTTTACCCTTATGCGCATCCTTGTCGTAGAGATCGTAGGAGAAATATTGCGCGGCGATCGTGCCCATATAAGGCTGCAAGTCTTCGTCGAACAATGCCGAGGTCCCCGACGCGAAATGCGCCGTCAGATATTTGCCGACAAGGCCGCTTGAATTGGCAAGTCCGTCCGGGTGCTTGTCGGTCGCGGAGCTAAGCATGATGCGCGGGTTCTGCGCCGACCAAGCGGCCAGAACGACCACGCTCGCTTCCTGAACCTGCTTTTGTTTGTTCGCGTCGTAATATTCGACACCTATCGCCTTCGCTCCGTCGGTGCTCGTAAGAACGCGGGTCACCGTCGCATAGGGGCGGACTTCGGCGGCGGCCTGTCTGGCCTCGGCCAGATAGGTGACCAGCGGATTGGACAGGGCGCCGATCGGACAGCCGACATGGCACCAGCCGTCATAGATGCAAGCTGGCCGGCCCTTAAAGGTGGTCGAGTTGATGCCGACCGCGGCGGGAGTCAGCCGCATGCCAAGCGCTTCAAAGCCTTTCTTCCACGCGTCGCCACCCGGAAACGTCCGCATCGGCGGCATGGGATATGGCTTTCCGGGCGGACGCCAGATTTCTTCCGCCTTGGCATCGCCGGAAACGCCGACATCGTCGGCGACCTTGTCCCAATACGGCGCAATGTCGGTGTAGTCGATCGGCCAATCCAAACCTTTGCCGTAAGTGCTTTTGACCTTGAAGTCGTTGGGCAAGAGACGCGGGAAATTGGCGAAATAATGCAACGCCGCGCCGCCAGTGCCCCAACCGGCCTGATACACGTAGCCGTATGCCTTCGAGCAAGAACGGCGGTCCGGCCGGCTTGATACGTCGGCCCCAGATGTCCGAACTGATCAGATCGTCGAGCTGCCAATCGGGTCCCGCTTCAAGGAGCACGGCCTTCTTGCCGGCTTTTGCCAGGACCGCGGCAAATACCGAGCCCGATGCGCCGGCACCGACGATGACCACATCGACTTTGTCGTTAGCCATGTCACCAGCTCCTCGTCGGTGCGATATGCGGCTGATAGGGCACGCCGAGATGCGCATAGCCATCCATGGTGCCGTAAACCACGTCCACCGCATCGCTGCGCAGCAGGAAATAGACAAAGCCGGCAGCGGGGCCTTTCCAGCCGTCAAGCTTGTTTTGCCGCATCAGATCGACGAACTCGTGCTGCTCGTTGCCGGCAAGCTGCGCAAAATTGCGGCCGCCATAACGCGCTGAACTCGCGCCATCGATCGCACCGAGCACGGCACGGTAGAAATTCGCAAACGGCGGTTTCACATTCATGATCCGCGCTTCGAGCAGCGCCTGTTCCGGCGGAATCGAGATTTGCTGGTCGACAAAATGAGTGATACCGGCCTCTGTCGCGCCGGGCACCAGCGTTTCTCCCATCGCGTCGAGAGTGGCGGCTTGATCCGCCGTTAGCGTGCGCAGCACCACGCCCTGTGCGCGCGCTTGGCGCGGCGTCAGCATGACTTCGGCGCCGCCGACGCTAAAGGCGAGCGCGCCGATTGCCGCGCCTTTCATGAAGGCGCGCCGTTCAATCTCGTCCATGGATTTCCTCCCGCATTCCGCCGGCGGTACGATCACGGCGGGCGCGGGAAAATTCAACGCCGAAGCGGAACCCGAATCAAGCGGGGGACCTGCCGGTGGCCGTCTCACTCCGCCGCAGCGTGCTGCGCGGTCTCATCCGAGTTCGCCACCGGCGCCCCCGGTGCGGCCGGCGGCGGCGGCGCGCGGCCCAATGAGGTGACGAAGGCGCGAAATTTCGGATTGGCGCTAAGCGCATCGCGGCCGGCGGTGACCAGCATGTCGATCTGGTCGGGTGGCAGCTGAAACCGCGTCTCGACCCGGTTAAGCGCGGCGGCACGATCCGGACCCAGCGCATCAAACGAAATCTTGCTGATGTAAAATTCGAGGTCGCGGCAATTCCAGTTGGGCGGCGCGCCAAAACGGTGCCGGTCGGCCTCCGAGAGGCCGCAGCGCCAGCTCACGAGCGTCTTGCGCCAATCGGTCATGGTCGCGTCGAACGCCGAGTAGCTGCCGATTGCCCCTGACTCCGTGGCGGTGTCGGAGGTCGCCATAATGAGATCGACGCCCTTGGGTCCCGGCACGGTTTGCGCCCATTGCCCGGAAGGCGCGCGGCCGGAATCGACCACCAGGAACAACAGGCGGCGTAGCTTGACCGCCTGCTGCGGCGCCAGCGGACCAAACGGCGTATTGGCGGCAAGCCGCGCCACCGTGAAACCGGCGAGCCCGTAGTTGTCGACGAGCCCGCCGTCGAGCAGCTTGATGTAATTGATCGCACCGGAACGATAGCGCGCCAGCGCGTCGGCATAGGATTTGATCAGCGGCGGCGCGTTAGGATCGTTGTGCACCCGCGCCACCCAGCCCGGCAGCGGCGTCGAACAGGTGCCGTGGAAATTCTGTACGACGATCGGCGCGAATACCACCGGCACCGCGGCGGAAGCGGCAACGGCAAGCGATACCGGGTAGCTGGCAAGATCGCTGCACAGCGCACTGAACGTCACCGGGGCGAAGATGAAGGCGGTGCGGTCATAGATGTCCGACGCATTGATCCACACGCGCGGGCGCTGCCGGCGCAACAGATCCCGAAACGTCGCCTGGCCGTAGAGATGAGCGTCGAGCCAAACCGGGAATCTGGTGGTATCATTGACGCCGCCGTTGAGCCCGCGCGCGATATTGCCGAGGCTCAGATCGGTTTGCAGGGACTCTTCGGCGTTGACCAGGAGAAAGCGCTGGCGGAAATCGGCGATCGCCGCGCGTCCTTTGAGCCCATAGTAAGCCGCAAGGATCGATCCGCCGGACACGCCGGAGAGAAAATCAAGCCGGTCGAGAAGCGATGCGGCGCCGGTGCGCGTCGGCACCCGTGTCTGATCGAATCCTTCGAGCACTCCATAAGAAAAAGCGGCGGCACGCATGCCGCCGCCGGAAAACGACAGTGCGACGACCATGTCGTCGTAATTGGTGTCGACGGCGGTTCCGAGTTCGGCCTCGACCTCGCGGGGAGTGGCGGCAAGACGCTGATTGACTGGATCGTTTTGGATCGCCGAGGCGCACGCCGTCAGCAGGGCGGCACTCGCAATAATGCCCCCGGCGCGAACCACACGCTGCAACCATCCCCACAGCATTTACAAAAGGTTTATTCGGAGCCCCTCCTGCCCGGCAAGCACAGCCAAGCCGGCTCCGAAAGTAAGACTTCATTAAGGTTAATGTGAATGGCCATCACGCTCTTGCACACACGATACGCAACCGGTGCGACCCAAGCGCCACGCTTCGCCGCTCCTCATCGCGACGCTCGCGCGTGGATGAGTCTCATTGGGGATTCAAAGGCTTGCGGGGAGATACCAAGTCGGCTTGCGCGGAAATAGCGAGAATTGCGGGATATTTCACTCAGAATCGCCGGAAAAGCCCCGTCGTTACGTGACGAAAGGGTGACGGCTCCGAGCTGCTCCGCCAGCTGAGCTACCGATCCACACCCGCACCCGCCGTCCGGCACCAGCATTCTCGCGGCACGATTCGGCGCTGCTCGATAGTGAAAGCGGGACTACGCGTGCAATGGCCTTTCAGATTCACCGCGAATCTTCGATACTTCTGCATCCCCTCTCGATTCTTCCCCGCAATCCCCACATTTAGTAGTTGATTCAGAATTTCGTACTAAGTCTTGACGCGCGTCACCGGACTGTCTTAGCCTTTGCAAGTTCGGCACGCGAGTACCGGAGTCCGCCGGGCTCTCCAAAAAGGGGTTTGTGGGACTGCTTCGCGCCGCGGGCGGCGCGTGCGTGGATGCGTGTTGCCGATTTCGCGTGGGGGTTGTCCGGCGGCGTCGCCTAAACGGCCCGCCGGGCAGGGCTTAAGGCAAAGGTTGAAACGGCAGCGACAAACAAGGCTGCCGCAACCCGAAAGCCGGACCAGCCAGGGAAAATCCCGGAGCGGAGCAAGCCGGGACCAAGTGGCGTCGGGTGGAAACAGGAAACAGAACTTGGCGCGATGGAAGATCCTCCGTCGCGTCGCGGGGAAACAGCCGGTGACCTATATTGAGTGCGTAGGCCACCGCGACCGAAAGCACCAAGATCAAGGGGCAAAAAAATGCGGATCGAGCGGCGCTACACGAAAGAGGGACAATCACCCTACGCGGACATCGCTTTTCGTCTCACCACAAGCGAGATCCGCAATCCGGACGGTTCGGTCGTGTTCCACGCCGAAAATGTCGAAGTTCCGGAACAGTGGTCGCAAGTCGCCTCCGACGTATTGGCGCAGAAATATTTTCGCAAAGCCGGCGTGCCGACTCGGCTGAAAAAGGTCGAGGAGGAGACGATCCCGTCTTGGCTGTGGCGCAGCGTCACCGATGAAGAAGCTTTGAAGGAATTGCCGGACGCCGAGCGTTTCACCGGCGAAGTATCCTGCAAGCAGGTGTTCGACCGGCTCGCCGGCACGTGGACCTATTGGGGCTGGAAGGGCGGTTATTTTTCCTCCGAGGCCGACGCGCGCGCCTTCTTCGACGAGCACCGCTACATGCTGGCGATGCAGATGGTGGCGCCGAACTCGCCGCAATGGTTCAACACCGGCCTGCACTGGGCCTATGGCATCGACGGACCGAGCCAAGGGCATTTCTACGTCGATCACGCAACCGGCCAGCTCACCCAATCGGCCACGGCTTACGAGCATCCGCAGCCGCATGCCTGCTTCATCCAGTCGATCAACGACGACCTGGTGAACGAAGGCGGCATCATGGATTTGTGGGTGCGCGAGGCGCGCCTGTTCAAATACGGCTCCGGCACCGGCTCGAATTTCTCGAAGCTGCGCGGCGAGGGCGAAAAGCTCTCCGGCGGCGGCAAATCGTCAGGCCTGATGAGCTTCCTCAAGATCGGCGATCGCGCCGCCGGCGCGATCAAGTCCGGCGGCACCACCCGCCGCGCCGCCAAGATGGTCATACTCGACGTCGATCATCCCGACGTCGAACAGTTCATCGATTGGAAGGTGATCGAGGAGCAGAAGGTCGCCAATCTCGTCACCGGCTCCAAGATCAACCAGAGGCATCTACGCGCGATCCTCAAAGCGTGCGTGAACTGCGAAGGCTCCGGCGACGATTGCTTCGATCCGGAAAAGAATCCGGTGCTCCGCCGCGAGATCAAGGCTGCGCGCAAGAACCACGTGCCGGACAATTACATCCGCCGCGTCATCCAGTTCGCCAAGCAGGGCTATACCGATCTGCACTTCCCGATTTACGACACCGATTGGGATTCGGATGCCTATCTGACGGTGTCCGGGCAGAACTCCAACAATACGGTGCGGGTCACCGACGAGTTCCTCAAAGCCGTCGAAGCGGATCGCGATTGGGATCTGTTCTGGCGGACCAAGCCCGGCAAGATTTCCAGGACGCTCAAAGCGCGCGAATTGTGGGAGAAGATCGGCTACGCCGCCTGGGCCAGCGCCGATCCCGGCCTGCAATTCCACACCACGATCAACGACTGGCACACTTGCGCCGCGTCGGGGCCGATCATCGCGTCGAATCCGTGCTCGGAATACATGTTCCTCGACGACACCGCCTGCAATCTCGCCTCGCTGAACCTCCTCGCCTTCCATGACGAGAGGTCGCATGCCTACGACATCGAGGGTTACGAGCACGCGGCGCGGCTGTGGACCGTCGTGCTGGAAATCTCGGTCCTGATGGCGCAATTCCCCTCGCGCGAGATCGCGCAGCGCTCCTACGACTTCCGCACGCTCGGGCTGGGCTACGCCAATGTCGGCGGGCTGTTGATGTCGTCCGGCATTCCCTATGACTCCGATGCCGGCCGCGCCATCTGCGCTGCTCTCTCGGCAATCATGACTGGCGTGTCCTACGCCACGTCCGCCGAAATGGCCGCCGAGCTCGGTGCGTTCCCGCGTTTTGCCGAAAACCGCGACGCGATGCTGCGGGTGATGCGCAATCATCGCCGCGCCGCTTACGGCGAGCGCACCGGCTACGAGCAGATGACCAATCCGCCGGTGCCGCTCGATCGCAAAGCCTGCCCGGACCAGGCGCTGGCCGAACACGCCAAGCACGCCTGGGATCGCGCGCTCACGCTCGGCGAAGCGCACGGCTATCGCAATGCGCAGGCGACCGTCGTGGCGCCGACCGGCACGATCGGGCTGGTGATGGACTGCGACACCACCGGCATCGAGCCCGATTTCGCGTTGGTGAAGTTCAAGAAGCTCGCCGGCGGCGGCTATTTCAAGATCATCAACCGCGCCGTGCCGGAAGCGCTGCGCGTGCTCGGCTATGGCGAGAGCGAGATTGCCGAGATCGTCGCCTACGCGGTCGGCCGCGGCACGCTTGCCGACGCGCCGGCGATCAATCACGACACGCTCAAGGCCAAGGGCTTCACCAGTGAAGCGATCGAGAAAGTGGAAAAGGCGCTGCCGACCGCTTTCGACGTCAAGTTCGTTTTCAACAAATGGACGCTCGGCGCTGATTTCCTTCGCGAACTCGGCGTCGCGCCGGCCGATCTTGCCGCGGCGAATTTCGACCTCCTCGCCCATCTCGGCTTCACCAGGCGCGAGATCGAGGCGGCGAACATCTATGTCTGCGGCGCGATGACGGTCGAAGGCGCGCCGCATCTCAAACCCGAGCACTACGCCGTGTTCGACTGCGCCAATCCGTGCGGCCGCACCGGCAAGCGCTTCCTGTCGGTCGACAGTCACATCCGCATGCTGGCGGCGGCGCAGCCGTTCATCTCCGGCGCCATTTCCAAGACCATCAACATGCCGAACGAGGCGACGGTCGAGGATTGCAAGGCGGCCTACATTCTGTCGTGGAAGCTGGGGCTCAAAGCCAATGCGCTCTATCGCGACGGCTCGAAGCTCTCGCAGCCGCTGCAGAGCCAATTGATCGCCGACGAGAGCGAGGACGACGAGGTCCAAGATAACGTTCTTGCGGCCTTCCTCGACAAGCCGGCGGCGGCGCGCGCCTCGGGCCTCGCCGAGAAGATCGTGGAGAAAGTGGTCGAGCGGATCGTGGTGATGCGCGAGCGCGAGCGCATGCCCGATCGGCGCAAGGGCTACACGCAAAAAGCCGTGGTCGGCGGCCACAAGGTTTATCTGCGCACCGGCGAATATGACGACGGCCGGCTCGGCGAGATCTTCATCGACATGCACAAGGAAGGCGCGGCGCTGCGCTCGCTCTTGAACAACTTCGCCATCGCGGTATCGCTCGGCCTGCAATACGGCGTGCCGCTCGACGAATATGTCGACGCCTTCACCTTCACCCGCTTCGAGCCGTCCGGCCCGGTGCAGGGCAACGACTCGATCAAGTTCGCCACCTCGATCCTGGACTACGTGTTCCGCGAGCTCGCGGTCTCCTACATGGAGCGCTTCGACCTCGCCCACGTCGACCCGACCGAAGGCGGCTTTGACGCGCTCGGCAAAGGCGTCGAAGAAGGCCGTCCGGCCACCGAAGGCCGCTACGTCTCCAAGGGCCTCACCCGCTCGCGCACCGACCGCCTGAAGGTCATGCAAGGCGGCGCGGATGTTTCTTCATCCTCCCCCGCAGGGGGAGGATCTGCCGGCGAAACCGGCCGAGGTGGGACAGTCTCCAACGTGACCGCGCTGTCCTCCGCAACCCCGCGCGGCGAAATCGCCGGCTCGACCGCGCTGAAAGCCGAGCCCGAGCAAAAACTCTCGCCGACGCAAGCGCTCGAGCAAATGCAATGGACCAAGACCGACGCCAAAGCCGTCGCCGCCGAGCGCCGCGCCGAGGCCAAGGCCAAGGGCTACGAGGGCGAGATGTGCTCGGAGTGCTTGAATTTCACGCTGGTGCGGAACGGCACTTGTTTGAAGTGCGATACGTGCGGATCGACGACGGGATGTAGCTAAGCCACTGGAGCAAGTAGTTGTGGGCGGCGCTGTGCGCCGCCCTTTACTTG
>DATAYT010000043.1:0-12608 GCA_036272395.1 Xanthobacteraceae bacterium | reverse complement strand
ATTGTTCCGCGGCGGCGTTGCGCGCCGCCTTCGGGCCGGTGATCGACCGGCTCGCCGCCAATGCCATCGATCTCACCCGCATGCCGGTCGAGGTGGCGCCGATCGCGCATTATCATATGGGCGGCGTCGTCGCGAACGCGCGGATGCAAACCGAACTGCCCGGTTTGTTCGCCGCTGGCGAAGTTGTCGGCGGCGCCAACGGCGCCAATCGCCTGTCCGGCAATGCCATTACCGAAGCTCTGGTGTTCGGCCGCCGCGCCGGGCGGAGCGCCGCGGCGCATGCCAAGAAACATGCCAAGGCGATGGCGCGAAAGGATTTGCGCGCGGCAAATATGCGTGCCGCACTTGACCTTGTCGGTGACGGCAGTGGCGCCGGGCGGGACCGCAACACAGCATCCATGATCGCGCGCCTGCAGGCGATCATGGCCGACGACGTCGGGCCATTCCGCACCGCCGCCAAGCTCAACCGCGCGCTCGCCGGCATCGCCGCGCTTGCCGACGAGCTCGGTGAGCGGCCGCCACGCTTTGCCGGCGCGGCGACCGCCTTCGATCTGCAACGGCTGGAATGGTTCGATCTGCGCAACATGCTCATTGTTGCGCGCGCGGTCGCGCAATCCGCGCTGGCGCGAACCGAAAGCCGCGGCGCCCATCAGCGCGAAGATTTTCCGAAACTGCTGCCGGCCTGGCGGCGCCATCAGCGCGTGCGGCTCGCCGGGGGCGCACTGCAACTCTCCGGCGCGCCGGAACAGGCGCTGATATCATGAGCGCCGTCGCCAAACTGAAAATCCGCCGCGGCAGCCAAGGCGAGGAGGCGCGCTGGCAGACCTTCGAAGTGCCGTTCGAGTCCGGACAATCGGTGCTCGATGGACTGCGCTGGCTGCGTATCAACAAGGACCCGACGCTGGCGATGCGGTTTTCCTGCATCAACGCCAATGCCTGCAAGGAATGCATGATCCAACTCGACGGCGAAACGGTCTATGCTTGCACCGCGCGGCTCGAGCCGCGCGAAATGACGCTGACGCCGCTGCCGAACAAGACGCTCATCCGCGATCTCGTCACTGAGATCGCCCCGCCGTCGGAGCGGTTTAAGTGATTTGGTGAAAACTCAAAGTGAAGGACCTCATGCCGATCAAATCCAAATACCTGTTCGTCGCCAGCATGGATGTCGACCCAGACAAGGAGGCGCTGTTCCACGAAGTCTACGATACCGAGCACGTGCCCAATCTGCTCAAAGTGCCAGGCGTGCATGCGGTGACGCGGGCCGAGGGCGAGCCGTTCGCCATGAGCATCGGCGGGCAGGAGAGAAAGGTCGCGCATGAAGGCGCGCGCCATTCCGCGATCTACGAGATCGACGGCCCGCATGTGCTGGTGAGTCCGGGATGGGCCAAGGCGGTCGAAGCTGGCCGCTGGCCGACGCAGGTGCGGCCGTTCACGCGCAACCGGCGCCATGCGCTGTATCGCATAAGGTAGGCGCCAGTCCCGCCGAGAAACGATTTAGAACAGCGACTGCACGTCGCCGCAAATGCTGATGGCCTGGCCCGAAATCGTGTGCCCGCGCGGCGACGCCAGAAACACCATCATGTCGGCGAGCTGCTGCGGCGCGATCATCTCCTTGAGCGACGCGTGTGACAGCGCTTCCTCCTGAACAGCTTGCATCGGCACGCCGCGAACCTGCGCCTTAGCCGCGAATACCCGGCGAATCCGGTCGCCCTCCACCGCGCCGGGCTGGATCGCGTTGACGCGAATCTTGAGCGGCGCCAGCTCTATGGACAGCGACTTGGTGAAACCGACCACCGCCCATTTCGAGGCGGCGTAGGGCGCGCGCAACGGAAAGCCGAGGCGGCCGGCGGTCGACGATAAATTGATGATCGACGGATT
The DNA here is from genome assembly GCA_036272395.1 of Xanthobacteraceae bacterium. Classification (GTDB taxonomy): domain Bacteria; phylum Pseudomonadota; class Alphaproteobacteria; order Rhizobiales; family Xanthobacteraceae; genus BOG-931. The sequence continues at coordinate 10,730 of DATAYT010000043.1, read as the reverse complement.
GCCGCTTTTTTCCAGGTGCCGCACCGCCGCGCGCACGCAATTGAACTGCCCGGTGATGTTGACGGCGAGCGTGCGATCCCATTCTTCCGGGGGAATTTCGTCAACCCGGCCGGTCGGGCCGGCGATGCCGGCATTGTTGACGAGGCAATCGAGTCCGCCGAGCGCATCCGCCGTGGCATCGATGAAACGCGTCACCGCGTCGCGATCGGAGACGTCGCAGAGCGAGGCTTTGATCTTGGGATCGCTGGTCGCGAACTCGGCGAGCGCGTGACGATCGACGTCGCAGATGTGCACCAGCGCACCCTCGCGCAGGAAAGCGCGCGCGACTTCGCGGCCGATACCGGCGGCGCCGGCGGTGACGATCACGCGCAGACCCTTAATGCCCAGATCCATGATGCTTTGCCTCCGACTCCTCATTCCCTCTCCCCGGCGGGGAGAGGGTTAGGGTGAGGGGTACCGAGTTTGCAATCAGAGTTCCGAACCCCCTCACCCGCTCGCTTCGCTCGCGACCTCTCCCCAACGGAGAGAGGTGGAAATGGAAACCACCTCGCGGGATAGACCACCGGTGCGCGGCTAAAATGACGATCACACATTACTCGCGGTCAGACCGAGAATCCGCCGCGCTTCTGCGGGTGTCGCGACGTGGTCACCCAGAACCGCGATAATCTTTGCCGCCTTCTCGACCAGCGCGGCGTTGCTCGGCGCCAGCTTGCCCCTTTCCAGATAAATGTTGTCCTCAAGGCCGACGCGCGGATGGCCGCCGAGCAAAACGGTCTGCGCCACCATCGGGAATTGATGCAGCGAAATGCCGAAGGCGAACCACGGCGCATCCGGCGGCAACAGATTGCGCATATAGGTCATGGCCTCGGGTGTCGCCGGCTGGCCCCAGGAAATGCCGAGGCAGATCTGAAACATGCCGGGCGGCTTGACGTAACCGTCCACGATGAAACGTTTGGCGAGCAACAGATGCCCGGTCTCGAACACTTCGAGCTCGGGCATGACGCCGGCGTCCTTGATCGCGACCGCCATCGCTTGGAGGTGCTTCGGCGTGTTGATGAAGACCCGGTCGCCCATATTGAGGCTGCCCATGTCGAGGCTGCAAATATCGGGCTTGAGCTCGACCACGTGACGCACGCGCTCGTGCGGCGATTTCAGCACGCTTTCCGCGCTCGGTTTTGACGGATCGCGCTCGTCGTGGGTGAAGCGCGCGCCAGGGCCGGTGGTGAGATTGATGAGCACGTCGGTGCCGCTTCCTCTGATCCGCTCGACGACTTCGCGATAATGCGCTCCGTCCATGCTCGGCTTGGTCGTTTTCGGATCGCGCACATGGATGTGCACGATGGCCGCGCCGGTCTTGGCCGCATCGATCGCCGAATTGGCAATCTGCTTGGGCGTCACCGGCACCGCCGGGTTGCGGCCCGGCGTGTCGGCCGAGCCGGTGACGGCACATGAAATAATCACCTTGCGTTGCATGGTCTCACCAAATCCTTCCCCACCAATGCCTACAGCATGATCCGGAAAAGTGGATACCGGTTTTCCGAAAAGATCATGCTCAAACAACAAGCTAAAGCGAAATACCGAATCAACCTAAAATCATTTCGCTTTAGCCGCGCGGCCAGAACCTACGGCGTCAGCACCACCCGGCCAATGATCTTGCCGGCGCGCAAGTCGTGCATCACCGCGTTCACTTGGTCGAGCGGCTTGGTCGCCACCGGAACCTCGGGCAGGCCGGTGCGGCGCACGAGCGCCATCAATTCCGCCGTTTCCGGAACGCTGCCGACATAAGAGCCCTGGATCGTCAGCGCGCGCATCGGAATGGGCGGCAGCGACACCGTCATGTCGCCGCCGAACAGACCGACGATGACGTATTTCCCGCCTTTGATCAGGCTGTCATAGCCGACGCGCGCGCTTTGCGACGAGCCGACGAGATCGATCACCGCCCAGGCGCCGCCTTGGGTGAGATCAATGATCTGCTGCGCGGCATCGGCCGCGCCGCCATCGATGACGTGCGCAGCGCCGGCCGCTTTCGCCGCTTTGCGCTTGGCGGCATCAACATCGACGACGATGGTGGAATGGCCGCCCATCTTCTGATGCAAAGCAAGACACATCAGGCCGAGTCCGCCGGCGCCGATGATCACGGTCGGCTCGCTCGCCAGCGTCGGCACTTTTTTCAGCGCGCCGTGCGTTGTCACGCCCGAACAGGCGAGCGGCGCGACGCGCTCGGGCGGCAGGTCGCCGATGTCAAAGAGGTAGCGCGGATGCGGCACCATGATGTGATCGGCGTAGCCGCCATCGGCGAACACGCCGAGGCTTTTCATCGCGCGGCAGAGATTCTCTTCGCCACGCCGGCACGGCCCGCAGGCGCCGCAGCCGATCCATGGATCCGCCAGCATGCGCGCGCCGATCCGCACGCCTTTGGCGTCCGGCCCAACAGCCACCACCTCGCCAACATTCTCGTGGCCGAGCGTCACCGGCAGCTTCATGCCGCGCTCGGCAAGGCTGAGCCGCTTGCCGCCGCCGAGGTCGAACCAGCCATCGGCGAGATGCAGGTCGCTGTGGCAGACGCCCGCCGCCAGCACTTTGAGCAGCACCTCGCTGCCGGTCGGCTTCGGCGTCGCCTGCTCCGTCAATTGCAGCGGCTCGCCGCAGGTGCAGAGCTGAAACATGCGCATGGACGATCACCTTTTCGTTGTCACGAAACCAATTGCGGTCCCGAAATTCTTGTCCGGCGCCAACACGTGCCGGTTGCAGACCCGCGGCAAATCCGCGAGCTGGCCGATAGTTTGGCACACGAGCGTCAATGCGGCGAGGTGCGGACCATCGTCCGGATGCGGCGCCGCCAAGCCGAAAGCTTTTTCAAACGCCTGCGGGCGAGCCAGCACGATCGTGCCGATTCGGGTTTGCAGCGTGGTGACGGACGGATCGTCCATGGCGGCCTTGGTCCCAGTGACGGTCTGCATGAAGCCGGCGAGATCGGGCGCGGTTTCGCCGACGATCCAGACGTCCTGCACGCGCATCGCGCCGTTGGCACGCTGCACATAGCGCGGCTGCGCGAAGTATTCGGGCGCGTAATGCTGGCAGGCGAACAGGCCGAGCCACGGCGCTGCCGGGTGACTGACAAAGGCGAGCGAAAAGCTAACGGTGATGTCTTGGCCGTCCGCCATTTTCGCCGTTCGTGAGAAATCAAACGGCTCGTAGGTTTGCAGTCCCGCCTCCCGCCACGCTTCGATGTCGGCCCGCGCATCCGACGTATCGAGCACCAGCATCGAGAAACCTTCGTGGCGCGCCAGATAATCGCGATTGAACGCGGCGAAGGAAAAATGCCCGGCGCGATGCTCTGGCACGTCTTGCGGCGCGGTGACGGCAAGCAGCTCGAGATAGGTGCCGTGCAGCTGAATAAGGGAATTGCCGGTGCCGAACGGATGCTGGCCGCGCGGCGTGACGGTAAATCTTAAGTCCGCATAGTGCGACCGCATGGCCTCGAGATCGTGGCCGGCGAGCACCAGGTGGTTGATACCTTTCATCGGCGAGTACTCAAGGCGGCACGATTGTGCGATCGTAAAATCGAATTCGAGGAAATGCGAAGAGACGTGAGTTTATCGCAGTATAGGGCCTCAGCCCGCCAACGCCATCGCCTCGGCCCGCCGTTGGCTTGCGATCATCGACGTGCGCAAGAGGAATTGCCGGGCGCGCTCGGGATCGGCGGCGCTGGCGCGCAGCTCGTCGAGATTGCGTTTGCGCACTTGCGGATCGCGCGCTTCCAGGCGCTTTTTGTTGGCGATCGATTGCTCCTGGACGAATTCGATGGCGACGGCGCGGCGCTGCAAACCGTAGAGATCGAGCAACCGCTCCGGTGCGCCGTCGCGCATGATGCGCACGAGTTTGTCGGAGAGGTTCACGGCGTCCTGGATGCCGCCGTTTAATCCCATGCCGCCGATCGGATTGTTGACATGCGCGGCGTCGCCGGCGAGCAGCACGCGGTCCTTGCGAAAAGTTTCGGCGACGCGCTGATGCGTCACATAGAGATTGCGATGGATAATTTCATAGGGCTGCGACGAGGGAAAAAACGACTGCATGCGCGCCTGCACACCGGCATCGCTCAAAATGTCCTCTTCGCTCTGTGCCGGGTCGGTCGGATAGACCGTGCGCCACAGCCCCGGCGGACCGTCCGCCGAGACCTTGAAGCAATTGCACCACGCGCCGGGATCGGCGAAGTAGCTGCGATAGCAATAGCCGCGCTCGCTTTCGAAATCGAACGGCGTGGTGAGAACGATAAAGCGCTCCGGCCAGGTGAAGCCTTCGAATTTGATTCCGGAACGCCGCCGCACCGTGCTCCGCCCGCCGTCGGCACCGATCAGGTAAGCGCCGCTATGTTGCGAGAGAGTGCCCGATGGCCCGCGTACCTGTACGCTCACGGCGTCGCCGCTCTGCGCCACGTCGATGACTTCATGATCGAACAGCGCCTCGACATTCGGATGAAGCCGCAACCGGTCCAGAACCAGCTTTGCAGTCTTGAACTGTTCGCATTGCACGACGAATGGATGCCGCGTGTCGTTTTTGAGAACGGCGTGATCGAACTGCGCAACCAGCGCTTGGTTCGGCCGGTCCCAGAACTGAAAGATCGGCGCGACCAGACCAACGCGGGCCATGTCGCCGACCAGCGCGTCGTCCAACAGGTCGAGCGTCGCCGGATGGGTGGTCGCGGCGCGCAAGTCCATTTGCAGCGTGCTGTTATTGTCGAACACGCGCACCGGCAGCCCATGACGGCCAATAAGCCAAGCGCAAAGGAGCCCAACCGGTCCGCCGCCGGCGATCAGGATTCTGCGTTGGTCGTCGGTCATCCGCGCTGATTAGCAAATTGTGGGGGAGGTCGCGAGAAGGCAGGTTTGCTCGTCATTGCGAGGAGCGAAGCGACGAAGCAATCCAGTCGTCAGCCTATCCCGGATTGCTTCGCTTCGCTCGCAATGACGAAAAGGGGCTTTCTTGACAGGATAAGCAGGGAAAGCGAAGAAACCGGCACCATGGAAGGTTCTCAAGGACGATCGACGGTGGGCAAACGAAAGCCGGTTGCGTTCGGCGATCTGCGCGGTTGGATTTCGGCACTCGATAGCGCCGGCGAATTGCAGCGCATCAGTGCCGAGGTCGATTGGAATGTCGAGCTCGGTACGATCGCGCGTCTGGGGCAGGGCGCCGGCACCGGGCCGGCGCTGTTGTTCGGAAATATCCGTGATTACGGTGCCAATGCCCGTTGCCGGCAGGTCTTCACCGGCGGGCTTTCCAGCGCGCGGCGCGTCGCCATGATGTTCGGCCTGCCGCCCGACACGCATCCGCGCGAGCTGGTGCGGCTCGGCCGCACCGTGCTGTCGCAAAGTCTGCCACCCAATGTGGTCAAGACCGGACCGGTGAAGGAAAACGTCGTCAAGGGCGGCGACATCGATCTCTACGAATTCCCGGTGCCACAATGGAACCGAGCCGACGGCGGCCGCTACATCCTCACCTATGGCGGCGTGGTGACCAAGGACCCCGGCACCGGCGTGATGAATGTCGGCATCTATCGCGGCATGATCGGCGGCAAGGACAAGATCCCGATCCTGATGTGGCGCGCGCAGCATATCGGCCACCACGTCACCGCCTGGCAGCAGGCCGGGCACAACGAAATGCCGATCGCGGTCGCGATCGGCTGGGAGCCGTCGCTCGGTTTCGTCGCCGGCTCGCCGGTGCCGAAGGGCCTGTGCGAATATGACGTGATCGGCGCCATCCGCGGCGCCCCGGTCGATCTCGTCAAATGCGAGACCGTCGATCTGATGGTGCCGGCCAGCGCCGAGATCGTGATCGAAGGCTATCTCCAACTCGATCCGTCAAACTTTCTGATGGAAGGGCCGTTTGCCGAAGTCACCGGCTATATCGCCGGCGACCGCTCGCCGAAGCCGACCATCCGCGTCACGGCCATCACCCATCGCAAGGATCCGATCCTGCGCGGCACCATCGAAGGCTCGCTGCCCGGCTGCTTCTCCGAAAACGGCATGTGCTCCTCGGTCATGCGCGCGGCGACGGCGTGGAACGTGCTCGATCGCGCCGGCGTTCCCGGCATCACCGACGTGTGGTGTCCGCCGGTGCAAGCCGGTGTCAACATTTTGGTGCAGATCAAGCAGAGCTATCGCGGCCAGGCCAAGCAGGTGGCCAACGCGCTGTGGGGCAGTTCAGCCGGCCACGTGCGCTATAAGCACGTCACCGTGGTCGACGACGATATCGATATTCACGACTACGCCGCCGTCGATTGGGCGATTGCCTATCGCGTCAACGCCGGCGAGGATGACGTCGTCATCATGCCGGCGACCTTTGGGCTGGGATTGGATCCATCGACCCGCAAGCGCGACCGCAACACCACGCTTTATGGCACCGGCAAATGGAATCGCATGCTGATCGATGCCACCATGAATCTCGATTACGATCCCGATCCGGAGTTCGACGGCGCGCGTTTCCCGCCGCTGGTCTGGCCGGCGGCGGAAGACATCGCCGCGGTCAAAGCGCGCTGGAGCGAACTCGGGCTCGATAAGCCGCGGCGGAAATGATCGCGCGCGCAATGTTCGAGAACTTCACCCGCACCGAGATCAAGACCAGCGGCGCGCGCATCGTCACGGTCTACGGCGGCAACGGCCCGCCGCTTCTCCTGATGCACGGCAATCCGTTCAGCCATTTATCCTGGCACAAATTCGCGCCGCGGCTTGCCGAACAGTTTACGGTGGTGGCGACCGATCTGCGCGGTTACGGCGATTCGGAGAAGCCGCCGGGCGGCGCCGATCATGCGAACTATTCCTTCCGCGCTATGGCGCAGGATCAGATCGAGGTGATGGCCGCGCTCGGGCACGATCGCTTCTATGCCGCCGGGCATGATCGCGGCGCGCGCGTATTACATCGCATGTGCCTTGGTCATCCGAGCAAGGTTGTCCGCGCCGCGATTCTCGACATTATCCCGCAGCATCATCTCCTCAATAACGTCACGCGCGCCTGGGGCACGTTCTCGTGGCACTGGTTCTTCATGATCCAGCCGTACGATTTTCCCGAACGCCTGATGAGCGCCGACCCAGATTATTTCATCGAAAAGAAGCTCGCTAAGACGGCGAAGGGCTTAAGCTTCTTCGATCCGCGCGCGCTTGCGGAATACAAGCGCTATTTCCGCAATCCGGCGACCGTGCACGCGATGTGTGAAGATTATCGCGCCACCCATGGCGTCGATCTCGACATGGACACCGAGGATTTCGCGGCGGGACGAAAAATCGCCTGCCCGGTGCTGCTGCTGTGGGGTGCGACCGGCGGCGTCGGCCGTAATCACGACGCCGAACAAATCTGGCGCCGCTATGCCAGCGATATTCGCGGCGCCAAGGCGCTGCCTTGCGGGCATTATCTCTCCGAAGAAGCGCCCGAGGAAACGTACCGGGAGCTGCGCGATTTCTTCGCGGCCGGGGAGTTGGCTGGTCATTCCGGGGCGCGCGCAGCGCGAGCCCGGAATCCATAATTACGAATTGTTCGGATCAACACCGATTTCGAAACGCCGTGGTTATGGATTCCGGGTTCCTCGCTCCGCTCGGCCCCGGAATGAAGGTATCAACTCGCCACGGGTGTCGGCGCGTCGAGGAAATTCTTCGCCGCATACCACAGCAGCTGGCGATTTTTGCCGAAGCCCTGGCTGTGCGCGGTGTTCGGCAGGATCACATATTGACGGTCGCCGTTCGGCAGCTTGCGGAAAAACTCAAGCAGATCATCGTCGGTGGAATTGCTGTCCCATTCGCCTCGCGTCATCAGGACCGGCGAGAGCACTTTGGCCGGATCCACCAGCGGCAAGTTCACCGCCATATCGACATAGGTACCGCTCGGCACGGTGTCGCCGTATTGCATTTCACTGGCGATCAGCGTGTCAACCATGGCCGCATCGTAGAGATTTGGGTGCCCGTCGCGGGTGAAGATCGAGCGGATCATGGCGGCATCGCGCTTGCGCTTCGGATTGGCGCGCAACTCGTCGATGCGTGCTCGGCGCCGGCCGATTTCAGCCGCGCCTTCGCCTTTATAGGTGAAAGCGGTCAGGATCAGTCGATCGACCCGCTCCGGCGCCTTTTGCGCAAAAGCGCCGGCGCGGATGGCGCCGGAAGACTCGCCGAACATGTGAACCTCGGCGCGGCCGGTTTCGCGTCGAACGACATCGAGCCCTGCGGCGAGATCTTCGACCCCGCTTGCAATATCGGAATTGCTCGACGTCTGCGAGGAGCGACCGTAATTTTCATGATCCATGGTCCACACGTCGAAACCGGAACGCGCGAATACATTCATCATCGAATATTCGCTTCCGGGCACGCCGAGATCGAAGCTCGATTGCGCTGAGAGCGAAGAGCCGTGTACCAGGAAGAGCACCGGAAGCGGCTTGTCGGGCCAGCCCCCTAAATTGCCGGGCCATTTGCGATACATGGCGAGCTTCACGCCGCCTTTATCGGCCCGGTAGCCTTGGCTCCAAACATCGCCGCCGGGGCCAGCTTTGGCCTCGGCAGGTTCGAGGCCGGGACCGAATCCGGCGCCGATGGCCGCTCCTAGCCCGAAACCGGTCCGGGTCAGCAACGTTCGTCGTGCAATTTGGCGACTGATCATTTTTGTCTCTCGCTTAACCGTTAGGCAATTTGCCACAGCCCGGCCCGCATCGCCGCGCTGCAGCACGATCGCCACCCATGGCGTGCCCGCGGCATTTCGGCCGCAAGCTTAACCCATTTGCTAGTCTCGCGCCCTGCGCTGCGACGAGGCGCGCGATTGCGAAGTTCGTAACCGTTCATGCATAAACTCCTCGAAACGGCGCCACGCGGGCACATATATGTGACGGCGAAGTCCGGGAATGATTTTTCGCCAATTGCAATCTTTGCTGCCATGACGTTCATGGCGTCATGGGGTTCATACAGGAGACGGAACGGAACTGGCGATGGATGCGCAAACAGCCGACCCGGAGCGCGGCATGTTGAAACGCCTGCATGGGACCGCGCGATTTTTCAACGCCAAGGTCGGGTGGAGCCGGCTCGGGGTTGTGCTGAGCCTCACCATCATCGCGGTGGCGCTGGTGGTGCTATATCGCATCCTGCGCGACATCGATCTCGATGAGCTCATCGACGCCATCGAAGCCACCGACTGGCGTACGCTGTTTATTGCCGCCCTTTTCGTTGCTTGCGGTTATCTCACGCTCACCTTTTATGACCTGTTCGCACTGCGCACGATCGGCCGGCCAGACGTGCCCTATCGCATCGCCGCGCTCTCTGGTTTTACCAGCTACGCCATTGGCCACAATGTCGGCGCCAGCGTATTCTCCGGCGGCGCGGTGCGCTACCGCATCTACTCCGCCTGTGGATTAAGCGTCATCGACGTCACCAAAATCTGCTTCGTCGCCGGTCTGACCTTTTGGCTCGGCAATGCGACGGTGCTCGGTCTCGGCGTGCTCTACAATCCGCAGGCAGCTCGCGCGTTGGATCAATTGCCGCTGTGGAGCAATCGTGTGCTCGCAGTTGTGATTCTCGCGTTGCTCGCCGCTTACGTGGCTTGGGTCTGGGTCAAGCCGCGCGTCATCGGCCGCGAGGGCTGGCAGGTAACGCTGCCCGGCGGTCCGCTGACGCTGTTGCAGATCGCGATCGGCATTGTCGATCTCGCCTGCTGCGCCGCTGCCATGTACATGCTGGTGCCGGACGAACCGAATCTCGGATTCGTTACGGTTGCGGTGATTTTCGTTGCCGCAACGCTGCTGGGCTTTGCCAGTCATGCGCCCGGCGGTCTCGGCGTGTTCGACGCTGCCATGCTGGTGGCGCTGTGGCAATTCGACAAGGAAGATCTGCTCGCCGGGCTGCTGTTATTCCGGCTGCTCTATTACATCGTCCCGTTCGTGCTTTCATTGGCCGTGCTGGGCACCCGCGAAATTCTGCTCAGCCGTGGCATGCGGCGTCTCTCTCCCGCGGCATCGCCGCCGCTCGGCGACGCCGATGCCCCCACGCGTCGGAATACCGACGTGCCGCGATGAGCCTGGCCGAGGATCGCGCAGCTCTGAGCGCCAAGCTGTGGCGCGGCGGCGTTGTGTTCGCGGCGGCGGCGATCGTTTTTGCGGTTTTGGCCGCGGTGGGAACGCTGCCTATTGTTTACGCCGTGGCCGGCTTTGTCGTCATTGCGGCCGCCGCTTTTCTGGGACTGCGCTCAGTCCGCGAGCAGGATCGCTTGGCGCAGCCCGTCGTCAATGTGCAAACCGGAGACGATTTGCTGCGCACATTTGTCGCCGGCCTGCCGGATCCGGTTCTCGCGCTCGATCGCGATGGCCGCGTCATTGCGCTCAACGATCGGGCGCGGGCGCTGGCGCCAGCGCTCCGCCATGGCGAGCCGGTATCGTTCGCGCTGCGGACGCCGGAACTCATCGAGGCGATCGGCCGCGCCAGCAGAGACGGCGAGGAGCAGCGCGTCGTCTATTCCGAACGCGTTCCGCTCGACCGCTGGTACGAGACCGTGGTGACGCCGGTGAAGCGCCACGCCAATGCGCGCGGTCCCGATCTCGTCTTGATGACGTTTCATGATCTCACGCCGCTGCGCCGCGTCGAAGAAATGCGCGCCGATTTCGTCGCCAATGCCAGCCATGAATTGCGTACCCCGCTCGCCGCCTTGTTGGGATTCATTGAAACGCTGCAAGGCTCGGCGCGGGAGGATTCCAAGGCCCGCGAGCGATT
>DATAYT010000042.1:0-44196 GCA_036272395.1 Xanthobacteraceae bacterium | reverse complement strand
CCGGATCGTGGATGACCTGCACCTTGCGCGACAGTTCAATGCGCGATCGATCGTTGACGCAGTCGGGCGTGAATTGGTCAACAAAGGCGTCGCCGGTCAGGATCAGCGTCGCGGCGCAGAACGGTAAATTCAGTTGTGCGGCGGTCAGGCCTTCCGGCCGATACCGCCAGCCGGCGTGATCGACGGTGACCTGCGACGCATCGAATCCGCTCGATTTCGGCAGCGGTGAACGGGTGCCGCTTGCGGATATCGGTCAGCGCATCGAGCGTCGTATGATTGCTGCCGACACAAGCGTAGAACTTCAGTGAAACCCGGATCGTCTCGTAACGCTCGCCTAACCCGGCGCTAAGCGCAGCGAGATCGAAGCGGTCCTGCGAGCGGGAAAAGGTGGTGCAGAAGCCACCATACGGCGCCTCGAACACGTCGGTAATTCCGGTGAATCCCTCACTTGCAAGAAGCGCGGCATAGAGTCCGCTCTGCGCCGCGCGTCCGGCATGCATGCGCTTGACCATGGCGCCATATTGCGCCGCCATCAGGCCGCTGGACTGGGTGCCGGCAATGCCGAGCGCATGCACGGTTCTTTCCGCCTCGAGCGACAGCGCACGCGCCGCCGCCGCGGCCGCGGCAAAGACGCCGACAGTCGCGCCGGAGTGCCAGCCCTGGCCGATATGCTGCGGACCCATGCACAAGCCGACGCGCGGTCCGATTTCATAGCCGGCGAGTGCCGCCGTGATGAAATCCCTTCCCGAAAGCCGCGCGTGCGTCTCCGCTACCGCGATCAGCGCCGGCAGCGTCACGGCGCCGACATGCAAGATGCCCTCACGGTGCACGTCGTCGAGTTCGAAGCCTTGCACCTGGGTGCCATTGACCAGAGCCGCATGGTCCGATGACAGTTTCCGATCGGTTCCCCAGATCGAAGCGTCTCGGGTTTTGTCGAGTTGTTCCAGCGTTTGCAGCAGGATGCGGCACCATTGCAGCTGCGCGCCGTAAATAGCGCAGCCGAGCGAGTCCAGGATAAGAAGCTTGAGCCGCTCGCGAACCGGAGCGGGAATCTCGTCGTAATTTAATTGCGAAACGAATTCGGCGATTCGGCGCGTGTGGGCATTCTGGGCGGTCGCAAGCTGAGCCATAAGCGCGCTCGGGGATCGCCTATTTTTGCGCGCCGCCGCGCGAGTCGAGACTGTCCCACCACGGACAGATCCCGGGCATGATCTGATAATTGCCCTCAATCACTTGAACCGGTCGGCGATAGCCGTCCACCGCATTGGCGAGGCGCAGGGCGCGCGCTTTGGCGTTATCTGCCGCTGACAGCCAGCGCCGGTCGTGCCCCCATAGGCTCGGGCCTTCTTTGCGCTCATAGGCTTGCCAGTGCTGGACGTCGATGGTACGCGCGCCCCAGCCGTATTCGACCATGAAAGCCGACGGCGTCCATGTGTAAAACGATGTGATGAAGTCGCTGGTGTGCCGGCCGAGCGTTACCGCGACGCGGCCTTCATCGGCGAGCGCCAGATCGTAGCCCTGGCCGACGTCATCGAAACTGAAGAGCTCCATCATGACGTGATGGACCGCGTTCTTTCCGGTCTGAATGAAAGCGAGGCTGTGATGACGCGAATTGACGTGCAGGAAGCGGGCGACGAAAGGTTCGGAATAATAGTCGGTCAACCGAAAGCCGAGCGTGGCGCCATAGAACGTCATCAGGCGCTCGAGCGTATCCGGCCCGTCGACGTTGAGCACGACGTGGCCAAGGCCCAGCGGACCGGTGCGAAAGCCGGAAATACAACGCCCAGGCCGAAACGGCTCCGTTGCTGTTTGCGCTCCGTGAAAGAATTCCAACCGGTTGCCGACGGGGTCGGAAATCACGATCAAATCCGCAACATGCCGCTCGTCGGCAAGGGCGCGACTGCCGTGCGAAACATTTATGCCGCTATTGTTAAGATGCGCCGCCAACGCATCGAGCGCCTTCGCGTCGGCGACTTCCCAGCCGAAGAAGCCGACGCCTTCGCCGCCATCGGCATGGACTACGATCCGCTGCTTGCGGTCATCCATGCGGAAAGCGAGCGTAGAGCGTGATTGATCCACGCGCTGCAAGCCGAGCAGACCGGCGCCGTAGCTGGCCCAGTCATCCAGAGCTTTAGCGCGAATGCCGATATAGCCTAGCGCTTGCGGAGTCACAGCGCGCGTCATCATGAGCGCCTCGCCGGAATGCTTTTACACCGGCGAGCGCAACCGCGCCATCACGCCGGCCCAGTCCGATTTATAGCTGTTTTCTTTATGATTTGCTGGATGCGAGCGGGCGCGGAACGCAGTCGAGCTCGAGCGCGCCTTCGGCGTCAAGCGCGGCTTGGCTCAATAGCCGCTCCAGGTTCTGCAACATCAGTTTTTGGTCGCGGCTTCGCGCGTCGCGGGCCCAACGGCGGCATTGGTGCGCCCATTGACTGATTTCTTCGGCTGCAGACTTGAACATTACGCGCCTCTTAAGTCGTAAGCGGTAACGTGAAGGCGGGGCCGAGCAAATGCCGGCCGCGGACCAGCGTCGCACGCGCTGCGCGCGCATCGAGCGCGGTCTGAAACAGCGCCGGCAATTCGCGCGGCCGCTTGAGCACCGAGCGCAGCATGGCGGCGATATTGGTGGTTCCATTCGGCCGCATCGCGGCCACGGCCGAAACCGGAAGGGCGCGCCTGGCGGGGTCGGTGATGACCCGGATTGCGGCAACCGGCACGTCGTGGGCGAGGCCGACGGCCGCCACAATATGTGATTCCATGTCGACCGCGATCGCACCGGTTTTCAGATAAAGCGCGCGCTTCTCGTTGGGATGGGCAATCGGAGCGGGGACGCCGAGCAGCATGCCCGATACCGAGTCTGGGATCGCCTGCAGCAATTTCTCCGACCATTGGTGGCTGATCGGCATTCGCGTCGATCCGGAAATCACTGCAGAGCCGACAACGCAGGTTCCGGGCCGCAGATGCGGCGCGAGCCCCCCGGCAACGCCGAAGCTGATGATGCCCGGACAGCCATTCACCATGGTGCGGGTTTCGGCGATTGCCGCCGTGAGTTTTGCCGCCAAATTGCGGCCATCACCGCTGCAAATGACGTGCACGCCAGGGCCCGCGGCAATGCGGGCTTCAAAAGCCAGGCCAACAACGATGATCACGTGATCCCCACCCTCAACAGCAGATCGAAGTACCAAGGCAAGCCCGACCCGGCAATAGCGGTCGAGCGCTGGCGAAGTTTCACGGCTGCGGCTAACCCGACAAGGCGACAGCCGTGCAGGCCGGGCTAACCCTTGGTCACGACCGGCGGTGGCGCTTTGCCCTTACCGACCTGCGCACAGGCGGCAAGGCTCAGGATCGCGAGGATCACTGCGGTTCCAACGGCGATTTTCTTCATGGTGCCCCCATTCCAATAAACTGAACATCCCCAAAATAAAAAGGATGCGGTGGCTTCACTAGTGCAGAAAAGCCACAGTTTACAGTCGATTTAGTCCCCGTTTTGATGACGCTCAGCTGAAATTCGGTCGATAAATGCGTAGCATAGCTGTTTTGGCCGCTATTTGCGGCCTCGCGTTACTCACAGGTCTTACCATCTTTCGGCGCGGTCATGGCCGCAGTCGCCAGCTCCCGATGGGCCACGGTTTTGGTCGTCGCGGCGCGGGCCGGGCCGCTGGCTGGCGCTGCTGCGATTTGTCCATGAGGCCATCAACTCATTCTTTCCAGTGGCGGTGATCGGCGGCGATGTCATCGGGGCAAGACTGCTTGCCCGATTCGCCATCAGCATCAATTTGGATGTCGCCAGCGCTTGAGAAGCGGCGCGTTTTGATTGCAAACGACTAGACGCCCATTTCGCGCGACCGATCTGAAACCCCGAACTCGGCCCGACTTTTGCCGTTTCTTTGACGTGCATGCATGGTGACCGAGCCCTATAGTTGCACCTTAATTGCCGAGCCGCAGAGGGCAGTGTGAGTGAATTGTTCGAAAGTTCAGCGGCTTTCGCTTCGGCCGTCTGCGATCTCGCGGCGCTGGCCGGATCCGCTTATGCCCTGTTTGCGATCTGGGCGGCGCGGGTATTCACACACAAGCCACGCCCCGCGTCGCCCACGAATCGTTCGCCGGTTACGATCTTGAAGCCGCTGCACGGTGCGGAGCCCGATCTCTACGCGAATCTCGCGAGTTTTTGCCGGCAAGATTATTCCGCGCCGGTGCAGGTCGTGTTCGGTCTCACCGATCCGGCCGACCCTGCTGCCGCCGTCGTGCGCAGGCTGATCGCCGATTTTCCGGATCGTGATTTCCAACTGGTGATCAATGCGCACCGTCACGGCGCCAATGCCAAAGTCTCGAACCTCATCAATATGCAGCCCGCGGCGCGGCATGAGACCATTGTGGTCGCCGACAGCGACATCGTCGCTCCGCCCGATTACCTCACCAATGTGGCGGCGAACCTTAATCAGCCAGGCGTCGGGCTGGTGACATGTCTCTATCGCGGCGTCGGCGCTACCGGAATCTGGTCCCGGCTCGCCGCGGCCGGCATCAATTATCACTTTCTGCCGAATGTGCTGGTCGGGCTCAAACTCGGCCTCGCAACCCCTTGCTTCGGCTCAACCATTGCGCTGACCGAGACGACGCTGACCAAAATCGGCGGACTGCAATCGGTCTCCGATCAATTGGCCGACGATTACGCGTTGGGCATGGCGGCGCGCCGCGCGGGACTGAAGGTCGCAATTGCGCCTTTCATCGTCACTCATGTCTGCGCCGAGCAATCCTTACGCGAACTCTTGCTTCACGATATTCGCTGGGCACGGACCGTCCGCGCGGTCGATCCACTCGGTTTTGCCGGCCTTGCCGTTACCTATGCGGTGCCGCTGGCGCTGATCGGTCTCCTTCTCGGTGGGCTCACCCCGGCCGCATTGGTCGTGGCGGCGGCGCTGGCCTGTCGTTTTGCTCTGCAAGCCGAGCTGCATCGCCTGTTCCAGCTTGACAATGGTTGGAGTATTTCGTTGCGCAATGCCTGGCTTGGCCCCATTCGCGATGTATTGTCGTTTGTCGTATTTGTCGCGAGCTTTTGCGGCCGCGGCGTCGAATGGCGCGGCCGTCGCTATGGCGTGAGAGCCGATAGCACGCTGGCTCGTTATGGTGAGGCGGAATCCTGATGCGCACATTGTTTCTGCAAGCGCCCTCGTTCGAGGGTTTCGACGGCGGGGCCGGCTCGCGCTATCAGGCGCGGCGCGAGATCCGCTCATTCTGGTATCCGACCTGGCTGGCGCAGCCGGCCGCGCTGGTCGAGAACAGCACATTGATCGACGCGCCGCCGCATCGCTTGAAGCTTGCGCAGATCGCGGATAAGGCGCGCAATTACGACCTTGCCGTGCTGCACACCTCGGCGCCGTCATTCGCTTCCGACGTCGAAACCATCAAGGCGCTCAAAGCAGTCAACCCGGCGCTCAAAGCCGGCTTCGTCGGCGCCAAAGTCGCGGTCGATCCGGCCGGCAGCCTGAAAGCGTCGCCGGCAATCGATTTCGTCGCCCGCAACGAATTTGACTTCACCATCAAGGAAATCGCCGACGGGCGCTCGTGGAGCGAAATCGCCGGGCTGTCCTATCGCAATGCCGAGGGCGTGATCGTGCAGCGCAGCGCCGCACATTGAGCGTCATCACTCTCCGATCGACATTGCGAAGAGCGTCAGCATCGAAGCAATCCAGTTGATATGCTGATTTCTGGATTGCTTCGCTTCGCTCGCAATGACGAAAAGAACGAGCTCTCGGTTATCACTACTTCAAGTAGCCCTGCTGCCGGAACCAGGCGATTGCGTCGGCGATGGCTTCGCTGTAAGGCCGCGCGCGAAAAGACAGCTCGCGTTCCGCTTTGGCTGAGGTGAAAAACATACGGTCCTTGGCGAGCCGAAGCCCCGTGGTCGTCACGAACGGCTCGCGATCGGTGACATACGCGACCGCCTCGGCGGCATAGGCGATCGGAAAAATCAGCCGGCGCGGCAGCCGCAGCTTGGGCGGGGCACGCCCGGTCTGGCGCGCGATTTCGCCCAACAACTCGCCCAGCAGCACGTCTTGGCCGCCGAGAATGTAGCGTTCGCCGACGCGGCCTTTGGCCAGAGCCATGAGATGCCCGGCGGCGACGTCATCGACATGGACCAGATTCAATCCGGTATCGACATAAGCCGGCATACGGCCGGCCGCCGCTTCGACGATGATGCGGCCGGTCGGTGTGGGCCGCACGTCGCGCGGCCCGATCGGCGTCGAGGGATTGACGATGACGGCGGGCAAGTTGCGCTCCGCCACCATGGTCTCGACCAGCCGCTCGGCGACGACCTTGCTGTATTTGTAGGCGCCGACGGCAGCGGCGGGATCGAGCGGCAATGTTTCGTCGCTGGGCGTGCCGTCCGGCCGCGCTTTGAGCGTCGCCACGCTGCTGGTGTAGACGATGCGCTCCACGCCGGCGCGCAGCGCCGCCTCCATCAGCGCGCGCGTACCCTCGACATTGGTCCGCACGATGTCTCGCGGATGGCGCGCCCATAGCCGGTAATCGGCAGCGACATGAAACACAAAGCGAATGCCGGCCATGGCGCGGTTGAGCGAGGCCGGGTCGCGCAAGTCGCCTTGCACGATCTCGACCGCCAAGCCATCGAGATTCGCCCGCGCGCTGGTCGGGCGGATGAGCGCGCGGACCGCATGACCGGCCGCTAAAAGTCGCCGTGCGACGGCCGCGCCGACAAAACCGCTGGCACCGGTGATCAGGATCATGCGCTGCCCTTTCTGAAACAGACATAGCCGTTATAGTTTGATCCGAGAACTGCCTGGACGAGCATCGCGGGGGCGGCCAAACCAAAAGCCGAACGGGGAACGCCATGAAACTGCCCAGCCGCATCATCGATCTATCATCGCCGCTTGAAAACGAAACGGTCTACGATCCGCCGTTCATGCGGCCGAAAATCGCCTACCGCAGCAATGCCGAGACCGCGCCGCTCTTGTGCGAGCTATTTCCCGGCTTGCGCCGCGAGGATCTGCCGGACGGCGAAGCCTGGGCGATCGAAGAAATCGCGCTCACGACGCATAACGGCACGCACATGGATGCGCCGATCCATTTCCAGTCGAAGTCGATCGACGGCAAGCCGATGATGACCATCGATCAAGTGCCGCTCGACTGGTTCTTCCGTCCCGGCGTCAAGCTCGATTTCCGCGAACTTCCGGACGGCCATGTGGTCACGGCTGCCGAGGTCGGGGCCGAGCTCAAACGTATCGGCCATGAGCTCAAGCCGTTCGACATCGTTCTGGTCAATACCCGCGCTTCGAGCTGCATCGGCAGCGATGAGTATCTCACCGCCGGCTGCGGCATGGGTCGCGAGGCAACGCTTTTTCTGACCTCGCGCGGCGTGCGCGTGACCGGCATTGACGCCTGGGGCTGGGACGTCCCGTTTTCGCATATGCGCAAACGCTGGCTCGAAACGCATGACCCGTCGATCATCTGGGAAGGCCACAAAGCCGGGCGCGAGATTCCCTATTGCCATATGGAGAAGCTGTGCAATCTCGAACAGCTTCCCGCGCATGGATTCACGGTCGCCTGTTTTCCGTACAAAGTAAAACGTGGTTCGGCCGGCTGGACCCGCGCCGTGGCGCTGTTTGATTGAGGCGGTCCGATTCTCATTGCGAAATGCCCAGATATCAGCGGATAACCCGTTCAAATATATCGCCAGCCCTTCATGCCGCGGGCGATGGCGAGGATGCGCGTGAGAAACACGCCGAGGATCGTGACGATCACCGCTATTGTGATCTCGTCCGGTTGCAGCCGCTCGCCCTCCCATTCCAGAAAAACGGCAAACGCAAGCCCCCAAACGGCGGCGATCTCGGGATAGAGCTCGCCGCGCAAGTTCACGTCCACGCGGTCGTGCCGGAACACGTCCCGGATCAAGCCGCCAAATGAAGCCGTGATGGCAGCGGCAACTGGACCCCACAGCAACAACGGCTGAGCCAAGGTGTCCAAGGCGACAACGACGCCAACGACGGTGAAGGCGGCAAGCCCGACGGCGTCGAATGTTTCGATCAATCCGGAAGCGAGGTGCCCATGCGATTTTAAGTATTTGGCCGCGCGATCGGCGCGAATGAGCGCGAAGGATTTTATGACGATCATCCCGGCGATGACGGTAGCAAATACGATCAGGATCGCTGCGGGGTCGCGAACGACGCCGATGGGTTCGCGCTGCAACAGGACATCGCGAACGACGCCGCCACCTACCGCCGGCAGGACGGCAAGCATCACAGCGCCGAATAACGTGTATTGGCCCTCATAGGCGAGGAGGACGCCGGAAAGCGCAAACGCCACGAGGCCCATGAAGCCGAGAATGCGAAACCACTCGCTGTCGAGGGTTTGGTTGATCAGCACCGGCAGCGCATAGAAATCGGCGATGCGGCGAAGTTCGCCGCTGCTTCGCAGCTTATCAATCGCGTTGTTGAGGCGGGACAGCGTTTGCGGTGTCTCGCTGGCGCGGCTCAACATGAAATGAATCTCGGCGGAGAAGCGCAGCGGATGCTCTTCGATGCGCGCGCCGGCGCTGCGGCGCCAGGCTGTGGTGGCGGCGGCAATGCGATCGGCTAAAAAACCATCGATCGCGCCGGCGAGAAGATTGCGCAAATTCTCGGCATCGCTGCCGACCGGAACGATCCAGTCGCGGTGCGCCGGATCGGCAATGAAATCGTTGACGCGGCTATCGGCATAGACAAAGCCGGCGACGACGCCGAGGCGAAACTCCTCTTTCGCAAACGTATCGAGCATTCCTTCGACGGTGTGAAACGCGTAGCGGCGGCTCGCGCCGCGCGGCAGGATGAGCACGTCCGTCTCGGTGCGATAGGGTTGCGAGAAATAGGCGTAAAGACCCCGCGCCTCGCTCGCGGTCGCGCCGGCGGCGATATCGGCCGTCCCCGCGATGAGTGCCGCCAGGTGGTCCTTCCAGGCGATTTCCGGAAGGTCAATTTCGACACCCATGATGCGCGCGAGCGCCCGCCGGATTTCCACGTCAAAGCCGGTGAGGACTGGAACCCCACGCTTGTAATCGCGGTACTGATAGGGATCCCACGGATACCAGCCGCCGCGCAGGTGATTGCTGGCGGATGCGGGCTTCGTTTCGGATTTGGTGTCGGGCTTGGTCTCGGATTTGGTCTGGGCCTGTGCTGCCGCCACGCCAGCCAACAACAGCGAGGCGAGGGTGATCGCTATCAGCCGCGAAACCGCGCCGTGCAGGCTGCCGTGGCCGCGCTCGGCTTTTGTTCTGAACATTTCCGCTTTCCTTAAATCACCGCGGCGCGTTTATCGGCCCAAATATGACACGGTTCGACGGGAATTTTGTCCGGGAACGGCAGGGCGAGCAAGCGGGCAGGCGTTGACCGCCGTGACCTTAGTTTGCGATTACCGCGATTGCGATTGGTCCGAGACTGTTTACATAACAACCAGGTTAGCAGACATGTCGCCCGTCGCTTTTCTGTTAAATCTGTTGTGGATCGTGTTCGGCGGTCTGTGGATGGCTGTCGGATGGGTGATCGCGGCCGTGGTCATGGCCATCACTATTATCGGAATCCCCTGGGCGCGCGCCGCGTTCAACGTCGCCTCCTACACGCTGCTGCCGTTCGGAAGGAAAGCGGTGTCGCGGGCCGAATATTCCGGCCAGCACGATCTCGGCACCGGGCCGTTCGGCTTGATCGGCAATATTATCTGGCTGGTGCTGGCGGGCTGGTGGCTGGCGCTCGGTCACCTTCTCACCGCCATCGTGCTCGCTGTAACCATCATCGGCATTCCGTTTGCCTGGGCACATCTGAAACTCGCCGGCATCGCGCTCTGGCCGATCGGCAAGGAGATCGTTGCCGCCGACGCGGTGCCGTTCAGCCGTTCGATCGCAGAACGGTGAGCATGACAGTTGCGGGTGCGGCGCATTCATTCTGTACCTCCCCCCTCCAGAGGAGGGCGACTGAGGCGATTTAGTTGCCGTGCCGCCGGCTCCCGCGTATTACCCGGTCGCCGCGGTCTATGGTTGGGGCGGGGGATATGTCGGCATCAACGGCGGCTACGCCTTCGGCCAAAGTGAATGGAGCGACCCGTTCAATCCGTCGGGCACTGGCTCGAGCGGTCACTTCAACGTCAACGGTGGCTTGGTCGGCGTCACGATGGGCGTCAGCGGTCAGTGGGGCGGGTGGGTGTTCGGCGTCGAAGGCGATTTTGATTGGCAAGGTCTCAGCGGCAGCAGCAACAGTGCTTTTTGCACCAGCTCTTCCTTTCCCCCGCTGCTTTATCGCCCGCTGGCGGATTGAGTTGCAAAACCCAAAGCAATTGGATCGGAACGTTGCGAGCGCGCGCCGGCTATGCGTGGGATCGCGTGCTCGTCAACGGCACCGTCGCCGGCGCCGGCGCGAATGTGGAAGTGGCGCTGAACGGCCTGCCGACGCAAACCAACTCTGAATTCGGTTGGACCGCCGGCGGCGGATTGGAATGGGCGTTCGCTGACAACTGGACCGCCAAGGTCGAATACCTGTTTGTCGGTCTATCGGGGAAGGCGCCCTGCAATCACGGATATAGTTGCGGCTATGACGCGCCGGCCACTGCAGTCCTGCCCGCGGTGAATGCAAATGACCTTGTCACGCTGAACGAGAACATCATCCGCGTCGGCGTGAACTTTAAGTTTGGCATTAGCTGATCTTCGTCCCGCCGCCAAACTTCGCAGTCAGGCATTATTGATTCCGAACGGCCGATCTTACTGCATCAGGCTGGATACGATATTCACGGTCAATGCGAGCACGGCCACATTGAAAAAGAATGAGGCGACGCCGTGCACGGTCGTCAGGCGGCGGATTGCTTTGCTGGTGACTTGCACGTCGGAGACCTGCGCGGTCATGGCTACGACCAGCGAGTAATAGAGAAAGTCCCAATAGTCCGGGTCCTCCTTGCCGGGAAACAATAGCCCGCCGGCGTGCTTGTCGCCGGACGCGCCATAATACTCGCGCGCATAATGCAGGGCGAAAATCCAGTGCATGAACGCCCAGGACAACAGGATCGTGGTCACACCGAGCGCGACCCGGTACCAACCGGGCGCATGGCCAAGTTCCGCGAGAACCGCGGCGAGGCTGGCGAGGGCGGCCGCGGTGGCGAGCACCAGCAGCGCGACCGCGCCGTCATCGTTGATCGCTGCCCGGTGGCGGATCGTGGCGATCGATGCGTGCGCCGCGACGCGGTAGCTCAGCACCAGATAAAGCACCACGCCAATATCCCAGCCGATAAGAATGCGCGTCGGCATGCGCCAGGGCAGCGCCAGCAGCGCCAGCACTACCGCGACACCGAACGCCGCGGAAATGAACATGCGCGCATGCAGCTTCCACAGCCGCCCCATGAGCTTTAACTCGCTTGGTCCGCGGCGTTTCGGTGCAGAGTCGCTGGATTCGGATTTCGCCAAAAGACAGTCCTATCTCGTCGGCGCGGCTGGCGATTGTTGTTGCTTAGGCCTTCCGGATCCAGACTTTATTGTCATGGAAAGCCGCTCCGCCGAACGGCGCGATCGAATCCGCGCCAGTCAAGCTGTTGATGCCGCGGCCATCGGCGTAAGCCGAATTGGGCCACAGCGATTCGGCGACGAGCACGCCGCGGCGAACGCCCTCGAACACTTTCGCATGGAGCCGCACCTCGCCGCGCCGGTTACCAAGCACGACCTCGCCGCCATCAACCACGCCGCAGGCGGCGGCGTCCTGCGGATGGATCATGACTTCGGGCCGGCCCTCGGCGGCGACCGAGGTCGGTGTCTCGGTGAAGCTCGAATTGAGAAAGCCGCGCGCCGGCGAGGTCGCGAGCCGGAACGGATGCGCGGGATCGGCTTCCTCGATCACCTCCCAATGATCCGGCAAGGCCGGCATCGGCGTGGTGATCGTGTTGCGATGCCAGCGCCGGAACGGCACCGTCGGCCAATCCGGCTTGAAGCGGAATTTGCCGTCCGGATAGGCAAAGCCGTTGAGATAATGCGCGGCGGCAAAATCCGGCTGGCAATCGATCCAGCGCTTTTTCTCAAGCTCGGCCAGCGTGCCCCAGCCGGATTTTTGCAAACTCACGTCGATCAATTGGCGCGGCGTCATATCGAAGCCGGGATGTTTGGCGCCGAGCCGCTTTGCCAGGCCGCAGATCACCTCGTGATTGTTGCGGCACTCGCCCGGAGGTTCGACGAGCTTCGGACCGAGCAGAATATATTGGCTGCCGCCGGCGGTGTAGAAATCGTCGTGCTCGACGAACATCGTCGCCGGCAAGACGATGTCGGCCATTTTTGCCGTGTCGGTCATGAATTGTTCGTGCACGCAGACGAACAGATCGTCGCGAGCGAAGCCGCGCTTGACGATGTTCTGGTCGGGCGCCACCGCGACCGGATTGGTGTTCTGAATGAGCATCGCGGTGACCGGCGGGCCGCCGAGCAGCGCCTCCTTGTCGCCAGTGAGGACCGCGCCGATGCGCGACTGGTCGAGCATGCGGATCGACGGATCGCGCAGGTCGCTGCCCTCGATCACGCTATTGTTCAAGTGAAAGACGCCGCCATTGTTGTGAAAAGCGCCGCCGCCCTCCAGCCGCCAGGCGCCAGTGACCGCGGCGATACAGCTTGCCGCGTGCATGTTGACCGCGCCGTTGCGCGAGCGCGAAAAACCATAGCCGAGCCGGAAGAAGGCGCGCCTTCTTTCGCCGATGAGTTTGGCAAACGTTTCGATCGTCGCCACCGAACAGCCGGTGATCGCCGCGGCCCAGTCGGGATCGCGCCCGCGCACATGTTCGGCCAGTTCATGCGGCGCGTCGGTATAGCGTTCGAGATAATCCCAATCGGCTTTGCCGTCGCGAAACAGGCAGTGCATCACCGCGCAAGCCAGCGCACCGTCGGTGCCCGGCCGGATCAGCACCGGCAGGTCGGCCTGCTTCATGGTCGTGTTTATGTAGACATCGACGACGGCGATCTTGGCACCGCGCTCTTTGCGCGCGCGTGTCGCATGTGTCATCACATTGACCTGGGTATTGGCGGCATTGGTGCCCCAGATCACGACCAGATCCGATTTCGCCATTTCGCGCGGATCGGTCCCGGCCAATTTGCCGGTGCCGGCGGTGAAACCGGTGAAGGCCGGATTGACGCAAATCGTGGAAAAGAAGCCGGAATATTTTTTGGCGTGACGCAGGCGATGAATGCCGTCACGCATCACATAGCCCATGGTGCCAGCATAGAGGTAGGGCCACACCGCTTCGGAGCCGTGTTTCTGCTCCGCGCGCGTAAACGCTTCCGCCACAATATCGAGCGCGTCGTCCCACGAGACCGCCGCGAATTGGCCGCTGCCTTTACCGCCGACGCGCCGCAGCGGCGTTTTCAGCCGATCCGGATGATGCACGCGCTCGGCATAGCGAGCGACCTTGGCGCAGATTACCCCCGCGGTATAAGCGTTGTCCGGCGCGCCGCGCACGCGGCCGATCGTATGATCGTCGACGATCTCGACTTCGAGCGCGCAGGTTGAGGGGCAGTCATGCGGACAGGCCGAGGCGCCAATCTTTTTTATTTTTTTCGGGCGGACAAGCTGGTTCATGATCGAAGCCTCGGTAGTGCCGCCGGACATTAGCCCAAAACGCCTTACCCTATAAATAGACCCTGCATCAGCCTAATTCAGCCTGCTAGTGTGTTGGTCTCAGTTGATTTCGAGACGATGGAGCGGACGTTTGCAGCTTGACCGGGGGACAGCCAATGACGTTGATTTCGTGATGGCGACCGAGCGGCTCGCCGGTTACGAACAACTGGTCGGGCGGTGGGATGCCACGCAACATCGGGCGGCACTTGCTGATGGCCGGCACGCTTATTTTGTCGCCCGTCGTCAATCGGAAGCCATCGGATTTGCCATCGTCCGCGACTGGAGCTCACCCGAGCAGGTGGCTCATATCAAGCGGATTGCAGTCTGTCGTCCGGGTTTGGGCCAAGGCAGGTCCTTCCTCGCTCTGTTAGTTGAGCGCATTTTCACGGACACTGAAGCTTTTCGGATCTGGCTGGGCGTGTTTCCCGACAATATTCGGGCGCGCCGCTCATACGAAGCTGTCGGTTTCCAGGCTGAAGGCGTTGCCCGTGGCAATGCCTTTTTTGGTGGTGCGCATCGGGACGAATTGGTGATGGCGCTGCTGCGTCCGGAATGGTCAGGTCTATAACGTATCGACATCAGCGAACCGAACCCAATCCGAAGGAGTCGTGATGAAGGCCGCAGTCTTAGGTGAAAAAGGCGTCGAAGTCCGCGACCTGGGAAAGCCCACACCGAAGCCGAACGAGGTGCTGATCCGGGTGCGGGCCTCGAGCCTCAACCGAGCCGATCTACTGGTCGCCTTGGGCCACCAGCACGGCAGTGTCGGCGGCGGCGGCGCGCGGCTCGGCTTGGAGTGTTCCGGCGAGGTCGAGGCGGTCGGCAGCGATGTCAGGGGCATCAAGCCCGGCGACCGGGTGATGGCCTCGGCGCCCGGCGGTTTTGCGGAATACGTGGTCACCGATGCCGGGCGGGTGCATCGCATTCCCGGCAACAATATGAGCTACGAGCAGGCGGCCTGTTTTCCAGTCGCCTTGCAGACGATGCACAACGCCGTGGTCACCGCCGGACGCCTAAAGCGCGGCGAATCTATGCTGATGCAAGGCGCCAGCGCCGGGGTCGGGCTGATGGGCATGCAGATCGGCAAGCTGATGGGTGCGTCGCTTATAATCGGCACCTCGACCAATCCCGAGCGGCGGGCGCGGCTTTCCGAATTCGGCTGCGATCTTCCCCTTGATTCCAGCGATCCGACCTGGCCGGAGCAGGTGAAGAAGGCGACCGGCGGCAAAGGGGTCGATCTCATCGTCGATCTCGTCTCGGCGCCGGTTGCCAACCAGAATCTCGAGGCCGCCAGCATTCTCGGCCGCATCGTCAACGTCGGCCGGCTCGGCGGTATGAAAGGCGAGTTCGATTTCGACAAACATGCGCTCAAACGCATCGACTATATCGGCGTCACCTTCCGCACCCGGAGCGCCGAAGAGGTGCGCGAGATCAATCGCTTGATGCGCGCCGACCTGTGGCCGGCAATCGAGGCCGGCAAGCTGTCACTGCCGATCTTCAAAACATTCCGGCTCGCCGACATTGCCGAGGCGCTGGCGCTGATGCGTGCCAACCGCCATTTTGGCAAGGTCGTCATCAGTGTTGCCTGACCGCTTTTTTCACCTCTCCCCAGTGCGGAAAGGGAATCAATACGCCCCACGATCGTCATCGGCGTGTCGTGATTCGGAAGCCTACTGGCGGGGAAGCGAGGAATCGGCTTGCCCTTGGCATGGGCATCCGGCATAGGTTTTACATGACTGATTCGGCGAAAGGCCACGCGCCGATTCTGGCCGCTGGGGGCATCGTCTTACGCGGAAAAATGCGGCCGCGCATCGCCATCGTGCGGTTGCGCAGGGAAAAGGCCTGGGTTTTGCCCAAAGGCAAGCTGATGCCGCGGGAGCACCCGCGCGACGCCGCCAAGCGCGAGGTGCTGGAAGAAACCGGCTATCGCGTCTCGGTGCACGAATTTCTCGGCTCGATGTCCTACGCCGCGGAAGGCAAGATCAAGATCGTCCAGTTCTGGCTCATGCGCGCGATCGGTTCGCAGGCGCGCGATCTGATGGACGACGTCAAGGCGGTGAAATGGCTGCCGCTGCGGCAGGCGATCGCGATGCTCAACCGCCCGCATGAAAAAGTGTTTCTCACCCATGCCGGGCCGATTGCGCTCGACTACTTCAAGAAGTCCGGGCGCGCCAAATCGCGGAAGCTATCCGGAAATGGCGGCGCGCGGTCGCGCAATGGCGCTCCGGCCTCGGTCGAGCACGTGATTGCGCTCGATTACGAAAAGACGCGGCCGAATGCCTTCGCCAAGGCGCTCGCGAGCTGGCGGGCGCGCGCCGTGCAGTCCTCGGCCCGTAAGGCGAGCTAAACAGCCGGTATCACCTAGCACTGCCGCTCGTCCCCCCGACAGCGGAGACCTAGCGCAATAACTGGATTCCCGCTTACGCGGGAATGAGCGGGATTCGCCACCGCTATTCCGGCAAAATCTCGTGGAAAACGCTGTAGTCGATCACCAGCGTGCCTTGTTCTGAAAAGCTGGTGATGTCGCGGTAGCGGTGCTTCCAACGAATTTCCTGGTAGCTATAGAGCCTGCGCGCATAAAGATATTGTGCCGAATTGTCGTCGACGCCGCTGACATTCAGAGTTAGAGCCGCGTCGACGGCAGCGAGATCGGCGGGGGTCACACGATAGAGCGGGCTGGTCTCGTCGATGACGTGGAATATCGACCACGACAGCATGAACATCGGATGTTCGCTGCGATCGAGCAAGAGCTCGTAATAGCGGCGAAACTGACTGCCTTCGGCGGTCGTTTCCATGCGAACGAGCCACAGCCGCGCCATCGCCTGCGAAATCGTATTGTTGCGCTCGTTGGCGATGCGGATCATCAGCGTCGACTGGCCCTCGTGTATGGTCACCACCGGGTGGTTGGCGAAGATGAAGCGCGCGCGCGGCCGCGAGAACCGGGCAAAGATCAGCCCAGTCATCACCGCGAGGAACGACATGCCGGTGAAGATTTCGACCGTGGCGATGAAATGCCCGTAATGGGTCTGCGGGTGCATGTCGCCGTAGCCGACGGTGGCCAGCGTCTCGACCGAGAAGTAAAAAAGCCCGAGTGGCGCATTGCTGGCGACATTGGCGACCGGCTCATTGCCGAGCCAATACAGAAACCCGAACACCGTATTGAGAACAATGAATATCGCCGCCGCGGTGCCGAAAAAAGTCGACCAGTAAACCGTCATCGAGCGGTGATAAAGATCGGTCCAGAATCCGTCGGCCAGCCCGCGGGTCTCGATTGCACGGCCGCTTATGCCAATGAGGTGCCTGCCGCTCTTGCGCTTGAGATCGATTTGTTTCGGTAATTTCGCCAAATGATAAATCCTATGCCGGGACCTTGGTCTTGAGCCGGCTGAACACTCTGCGCGCATTGCCTTCGAAGATTTTTTTCCGCGCTGCGTCATCGAGCCGCGGCGACTTGTCGACGTAACGCTTGGTGTCGTCGAAGTAATATCCCGATTTCGGGTCGACGCCTTTCACCGCGCCGACCATTTCCGAAGCAAACAGAATATTGTCAGCCGGCACGACCTCGGCGAGCAGATTGATGCCGGGCTGGTGATAGACGCAGGTGTCGAAAAAAATATTGTTCTTGATGATCTCATCGAGCTCGGGCCGGCCGTTGTTGAGCGCGATGCCGCGGAAGCGACCCCAGTGAAACGGCACCGCGCCGCCGCCGTGCGGAATGATCAGTTTGAGCGCCGGAAAGTCCTTGAACAGATCGGACAGAATCAGCTGCATGAACGCCATGGTGTCGGCGTTCAAGTAATATGAGCCGGTCGTGTGCATGGCCGGATTGCAGCAGCCGGAAACGTGAATCATGACCGGCACGTCGAGCTCGACCATTTTTTCGTAGAACGGATACCACCATTTGTCGGTCAATGGCGGCGCGTTGAAGTAACCGCCGGAGGGATCGGGATTGAGATTGCAACCGATGAATCCCATTTTCACGCAGCGCTCGAGTTCGCCGATCGCATTCTTCGGCGGCACGCCGGGCGATTGCGGCAATTGGCAGACGCCGATGAAGTTCTGCGGAAACAGCGAGACCACGCGCGCGATCATGTCGTTGCAGATCTGCGACCATTCCAGGCTCACACTCTCGTCGCCGATATGATGGCCCATGCCCGAGGCGCGCGGCGAGAAGATCGTCAGGTCGGTGCCGCGCTCGCGCTGCAATTTGAGCTGATTTTGCTCGATGCTTTCGCGGATTTCGTCATCCGATATTTTTAGCGAGGCGCGCGACGGTATCGGGATTTTGCCGACCGAGGTCGCCGCCGCGGTCTGTTCTTTGCGAAAACGATGTAGATCCTTGGGCTCGGTGGTGTAGTGGCCGTGACAATCGATAATCATGAGAGCGCGCCATAGCGGAGGTTGGGTCGTTTCGATGCTACGGCCCAGCGCGCGATTGTCAAACCTGCTCCACCGGGCCGGCGGGAGTTTGTTTCCACTTTTGCCGGATCATGCTCTAGGATGCGCCCGCGTCAATCGAGGGAGAAGAGGAATGGCTGAACTTCCGCGGCTCAATGGCGTCATTGGCGCGCTGGAAAAGGGCCGGCACGCCTTGACCACTTTCACGCCGGCCGATGTCGAAGCGGCCATCGCGCTCGCCACCGCGAAATACGACGCCGTGGTTTACGAGATGGAGCACAATGCCTACGACATCCGCGCCTTCCGCGATTGCCTGCAATACATGCTCAATCGGCGCCAGATCGCACAAGCGGGGTCGCTGGCGCCGGCAGTCGCGCCGTTTGCGCGGATTCCCCCGAACGGCGGCGAGAAAGCGCAATTTCACGCCAAGCAGGTGCTCGACCTCGGCGCCTATGGAATCATCTGGCCGCATATCAGCAATGTCGAACAGGCCTACAACGCCGTCGCCGCCTGCCGCTATCCGCGCTTGAAGAACAAGCCGCTTTACGAACCCGCCGGCATTCGCGGCGACGGCCCGACGCAAGCGGTGCGCTATTGGGGGCTCACCCAGCAGGAATATTACGAACGCGCCGACGTGTGGCCGCTCAATCCCAAGGGCGAGATCTTCGTGATCTTGATGATCGAGGACACCGAGGGCATCGCCAATCTGAAAGACATTCTAAAAAATGTACCGGGGATTGGCGCCATCCTGATCGGCGAGGGTGACCTGTCGCAAGAGCTCGGATATCCGCGACAATACGAGCACAAGGTTGTGCTCGACGCCATGGCGCAGATCGTCAATACCTGCAAGGAGGCCAACGTCGTCGTCGGCCATCCGCATGTGGAAGCGCACAATGCCGAGCGGATCGTCAAGGAAGGCTACCGCTTCCTGATGTGCGCGCCGGTGCGCAGCTACGGCCATCTCGACAAGGCGCGCGCGCTGACGGGGAGGGCTTAGGGGCTCTTCGAGACCGACGCGACTGCCTTCGTTTCCACGGAGGCGGGGACCCAGGGGGGTTTTCAGAAAACATGGATTCCCGCCTTCGCGGGAATAAGCGGGCGATGTTGCGTCGCTAGGCGTGTACTCATAAGGGCTTGATCTCTGCTTTCGGAGGTAAAGCAGACATTGCAAATTTGACTGGCCATGTCCGCTTCTGACCCAAAGCGGACATCGCCCCAGCCCAAATGTAGCGATACCGCACTTTGTGCTGTCAGGAATTGATGGGCCTGGTTCTGATGCTTCGCGCAACGGTTTGCTGCTTTGCTCCACGCATCTTGCCCGACCGCGTGATTTCCGCTTTTAGCGCGAAGCGCACCTCTCAACGCGATCAGTTGATGTCCGCTTTAGTGCGCCGATCGATGTCCGGCATTGAGTAACAGCGGACATCGCCTGAACGAGGGCAAATGTCGCCTTCTGACCCCAAGCGGACATTCAGCCCTTCAACCGAGCCTCCGCGCGGCGTATTTCCCCATCACGTCCGGTATTGGCGCTTAACGGACATGGCAGCCGCGCTGAAAGATGTCGCCTTTCGGGAACACAGCGGACGTGGCGAATTTATGAATGCACGCCCTAGCGCGACGCGCCGGCCGACAAATCCGCCGCCAAATGCTCGAAGCTCTTGTCCGTCAGATACTGATCGAGCCCCCAGCGCTTGACCTGTTCCAGCACCTCGTCGAACTCCGAACGCGGTATCGCGCGGTAAACGAACCGCTCGCCGCGGCCGAAAGTGCTGAAATCCCAAGCATGGACGTTCTCGAATTCCGGAGGCACTGCGAGCTTCCACAACAGCAAATATTTTGCGAGATCGGCGTCGAGCGCCCGCTCGGCGCGATCGAGCGCGCGCAGATAGTCGGTCACGACTTCGGACGGCGCGCGCTCCGGCACCCACCACAGCGTATGGAAAGTATGCTCGATGATCTTGCGCAAGCCAAGCTGCTCGGCCATCGCGATCTGCGGCGGCAACAGACTCGCGGCCTCGACCTCACCGTCGAGCAGCGCGCGCAGCCGCGCGCCGAAACCGCCGGTATTGACGGTCTTGATGTGCGCAAGCGGCAGGAATTTTTCCAGCCGGTAGGGGACGTTGAAGTGGCTGCCGGCGCGCATGCCGACCGAGATCGGGACGTCTTTGAGATCCTTCGGCGTGCGAATGCGCGAATCCGGACGGACGAAGATCGCCCATGGCGACACGCCATAGGCATCGGCGACGAAGCGTCCCATGCCGGCGCTGGCATTGCAGATGCTGCCCCACACGCAGGCACCCTGGATCACGTCGGATTTGTCTTGCGTATAGGGACGGTCTTGCGGGCGTTGCAGATAGTCGAGACCCTTCCAGCTCGATTGCGTGCCGCGAAACGTCTTCCAGTCGAACTCGACGTCGAGGTCTTCGGCGGCGAAATAACCCTCTTGCATGGCGACGAAATCGTTAAGGCCCATACCCTTGGGCGCGATCTTGACGCGATGCAATTGGCTCGCCATCGGCTCCTCCCGGTTGATTGTTCGCGAGTGTGCTCGCGGCTTAGGTTATGTACGTGAAACGACATTGCCGTACATCGTAGTCATATCCGCAGCGTGCCGACAGCGAAAGTTCAGCGGCCAAATGTCCTCGCGTCTGAAGATGCCTTGACTCAATCTGATGGCGACGCCAAGATTTTCGCGGTGGTTCCCGTAAGGGATCAAAAGGGAACGCGGTGCGTGCGCCTTCGCGCGTCCAATGCCGCGGCTGCCCCCGCAACTGTAAGCGGTGAGCCTCCGGTCGATTTGCCACTGGGAGAATCAATCCTGGGAAGGTGACCGGAGACAGCGACCCGCCAGCCAGGAGATCTGCCACCACGAACGGTCACGCGCGAGCGCGTCGGGCGGGGTGTCCTGGCGAACTTAGTCCGGTTGTTGTGCTGTCCGCATCAGGGCGAAAGCGGACCCCAATCAGCCAAAATCGCGGTGACGGACCTTAGTCGCCTGTGGGGCGTGACGTGGTCCTTGTCAGCTTTCACGGCTGCTGCCGCGGCCGTATTTTGCTGCCTTCATT
Source organism: Xanthobacteraceae bacterium (assembly GCA_036272395.1). Taxonomy (GTDB): domain Bacteria; phylum Pseudomonadota; class Alphaproteobacteria; order Rhizobiales; family Xanthobacteraceae; genus BOG-931. Next base: position 23,117 of record DATAYT010000042.1, on the reverse strand, counting down.
TTCAGCCTTACTTGCAGCATTCAGCATTGTGAAGACGACGGCCACTGCCGCGCAGACATCGTCACCACCACAAGAGGTCCAGGCGGCCCAACCCGCGCTGCCGGCGATACGAGTCGTGGGACGCCGCGCTGTACGGCGCGGACCCGTCAGGAAACCGCATTCCGAGGCGGCTGCTCCCGGGCCGCCTGACAACAAGCAAATGCCGTCGTCGCCTTTGGCGGGGATACCCATGACGCCGCTCAACATTGTGCCCCAGAGCGCTACGCGGCTGGGCCTGCCTGTCATTGAAACTCCGGCCTCCGTCGATGTGGTCGATCGAAGAACTATTCAGGACCAGGGTTATCGCACCACGACCGAAACCGCCCAGGGCGCTGTCGGAGTTCTGGCCGGCGATTCTGCCGGCGCGCCAGCGAACTTCTCGATGCGCGGTTTTGCCGGTCCTCAAGTGAATGTTCTCTACAACGGAATATGGACCGGGCCTGCGGATATCACCTCGCGTTGGATGGATACGGCCAACCTTGGCCAAGTGGAGTTCCTCAAAGGTCCTTCATCCTTGATGTCCGGATTGAACGCCATCGGCGGCTCGGTCAATTACGTGTCTAGGCAGCCGACGGCCGGACCGATCCGAAACGAGGCCGATGTTTATTTGGATTCATTCGGCTCATTTCGTTCGCATTTTGGTTCCGGTGGTAGCACACCGGTACGGGGTCTTGATTATCGCTTCGACGTCAGTGGCGCCAAGTATAACAGTTTCATCGACGGCGATTTTCGCGATGTGACGGGTCTCGCTACGCAACTGAATTATCACGTTACCGAAGCGTTCAGCACGTTCGCTGCAGTCGAATACAAGAAGGACTCCGGTCACGCCTATTGGGGCACGCCAGTCGTGCCGGTCTCTTTTGCCGGGTCGCATGCTGTGAACGGAGTGGTGTCGGGCACCGCCGTTAACACCTTCGACGGCTCTGTGATCGGTCCTTTGACGATCGATTCCCGGACGCTGACGACAAATTATAACGTGGCAGACAATGCAACCGGCGCGCAGGAGCTTTGGCTGCGCGGCGGCTTCGAGTGGCGGCCGTTGAATAATGTCATTATCAAAGACCAGGTCTATTCCTATCAGGCGAAACGTAACTGGCTCGACAGCGAAACCTATGCTTTCAACTTAACGACGATGACCATCGATCGCGACCGCTTTGCCGTATTCCATAATCAGAACATATTCGGCAACAACGCCGACCTGACGTGGGACTCGCTGATCTTCGGCGTGGAAAACCGCTTTGCCGCCCAACTGCAGGCGAGCAGCAACAGGATTACGTTCAAGGAAGATATCAGTGAACCGTTTCCCGACGACACGGTCAGCGTCGTTAACCCGCAGCCCGGACTTTATGGCCCGCTCCAACTCAGCACACGCAACAGCACACTCGACGATATTGCCGGATCGTTCGAGGACCGTCTCAAATTGACTCCAGTGTTCGCCTTGATTGGCGGCGTGCGTGTCGAGCGCATCACCCTGTCGCGGGACGGCGTTAATACCGACGGCACGATTCCGTCTGGCCTGCCGTTTTCCGTCAGCTGGGAGCCGGTGTCGTATCGCGCGGCCTACACCTATGAACCGATCCCGGATCTAACCTTCTATAGCATGTACGCGACTGCGTATAACCCGGCGGTGGCCGCTGTTTTTTCGATCACGCCCGGCACCTCGCTACAACTCACGAGCTCACGGATCTACGAAACCGGCGCCAAACAACTGTTCTGGGATAATAGAGCCGAATGGACAATCGCTCTTTACGACATCGTCCAGCGCAATGTGTTTTTCCCGATAAGCACGACGGAGACGGTTGTCGCCGGTGAAGTCAGGAGCAAAGGCGTCGAGCTCGCCGCGGCCGTTCGTCCGTTCGATGGACTTAAACTCTGGGGCAACGCGGCTTTCATCCACGCCCGCTTTGGCAATTTTGGCGCGTTTACCGGGAACGTTCCGCCGAATGTGGCTCCGTTCGTTGTCAACGCCGGCGTTTCTTATCGTTTCGGTCATTGGCGATGGCCGCTCGAGATCGGCGGCTCGATGCGGTATGTCGGAAACCGATTCTTGGAGCAGGACAACCTCACAATCCTGAACGCATATACCACTGCGGACGTCTATGCATTCCTCGATATTCCTGGCCGCGACGTTGCGATGCCGGAACTCGAAAACCTGCGAATCTCAATGCGCCTGCGTAATTTGACCAATGCGGTCTATGCCGCATGGTCCGACACAACATATCCCGATCAAATTCTTCTGGGCGCACCGCGGACTTATGAAATCGGCGCTTCAGCACGATGGTGAAGCAGCTCTTCGCTACATCCGCTTACTTTGCTCCACCACCTCGGCCGCGCGATTTATGAGCAGGCGCCGTTAAAATTATCCTTAGCACTCACGCCCAGCAACGCCGCGTCAAAGGCGCTCGTGATCGCCTCTTTGCTTTTGCCGGCACGCGCGGCGTCGCCGATCACGATAATGCGCTGTCCCGGCCGTGCCAGATCGCGCAACCCCGACGCGGTGCCGCGGCGTGCCGTGTAGTAGAACCAGTTGCGGATCGACGGCGACGTAAAGAGCCGCGCAATGCCCGGCGCGCGGGCGATGCCGGTATCAAGAAGCCAGATGACGAATGGCCGCAGCCCGAAGCGATATTGCGCGCCGGTGGCGATGACAACGGTATCGAATCCGGCCAGCAATGCCGAGGCGGCTTCAGCATCAGTCGCCAGACGAAATTGCGCGCCCTTGGCGCGGCAGGCGGCAACGAGATCGGCGATATAGCGGGTAAAGCTGCGCGGCTCGGTCTCGACTTCTTGAAACAGCGGAGCTTTGGCCGCGGATTTAAAGGCGCCGCCGGGCTCCGCCGCTTTCTCGAATACAGTGACGTGGTTACCATCCGCCACCAGCGACGCATAGGTCAGTCCGGCGGGACCGGCGCCGATCACCGCGATGCGCTCGCCCTGCGAAATTTGCGGCGCGGCGAACAAAGTCTCGCGGCCGGCGGCGCCGTTGACAACGCAGCCGATGCCGGCGCCGCCGCGCATTTCGTTGATGCAGGTATTGCAAGAAAGACAGCGCCGGATCGGCTCGCCGCGGCGCACTTTCTCCACCCATTGCGGCTCGGCAATCAGAGTACGGCCGAGCGCGATGAAATCGGCCTTGCCTTGAGTAACCGCGCGCTCGGCGGTCGCTGGATCGCCGAGCCGGCCCACCGCGATGACCGGAACACCGACGCGTTTTTTCACATCGGCCGCGTAGTCGAGAAAAGTGGCGTCGGAGAAATTCATCGGCGGCAGCACGACCTGCGCCGAGGGCCGCGAGCGATAATGGCCCGCGGTGATGTGCAGCGCGTCGGCGCCGGCCGCCGCAGCCCAGATCGCGATCTGGCGGCCTTCGGCAAAGCGCAAGCCGCCGGGGAAGAAATCCTCGACCGACAGCCGGTACACGGCCGCGATATCCGGCACCGCGTTTTTCACCGCGCGCAGCACGTCAAGACCGAAACGCGCGCGGTTCTCCAGCGTGCCCCCATATTCGTCGTTACGGCGGTTTTCGAACGGCGCGTGGAATTGCGAAATCAGATAACCGTGGGCGGCATGGATTTCGACGCAGTCGAAGCCGGCCGTGCGCGCGCGCCGCGCGGCGGCGACGTGGGCCGCAATGGTTTCCTCGATCCGCGCCTTGGTCATCTCCTGCGGGACGATGGTCTCGAACGTGGTTTCGTAGACCGGGTGCGGAATGGCCGACGGCGCAATCGGCGTCTCGCCGCAGATGTCAATGCGGGTATGGCCGCCGGCATGACCGAGCTGGATCGAGGCTTTGGCGCCGCCGCGATGAATGGCATCGGTGAGACGCTTCAAGCCGGGAATAAAGCGATCGTCGTAAATTCCGATTTCGCGGCGCCGGTGGCGTCCGGCTTTTTCCGGCGAGGCCATCTCGACGGTGATCAGCCCGGTGCCGCCCTGCACCCGCGCGAGGTAATAGGCGATGCAATCCTCGGTGACAAAACCTTCGTCGTCCGCCGTGCGCGTGGTCATCGGCGGCATGACGATCCGGTTCTTGATTTCGACCGGCCCGATCCGTGCCGGGGTGAGAAGGATGTTCATCTAGGAATGTCGTGTCCCGGGCGCAGCGCAAGCACTACAAGCGCGTTCACGCGCGTCTTCTCGCGCTATGGTGGTGCGCAGCAGACCTGGGATCGTAGCAGACTATGACGGTCCCGGATCAGCGGTGCAACATTTCGTGCTGCACCGCGTCCGGGACACGAGTGCTAATACGCATTGTTTTTTCACAACACCGGAATCTCGCCGCCGTCGAGATCGATCGTGGCGCCGTGCAGCCAGCCGGCGCGCGAGGAGACCGCGAACACCACGAGGCTGCCGACGTCTTCGACGGTGCCGATGCGAATGGGATTATTGAATTCGCGCAGCAGCTGTTCGCGAATTTTTTGCTCCGGCACTCCGGTGCGCTCGATTTCGGCTTTGATCCGCCGCCGTGTCCGGTCGGTCTCGACGATGCTGGGATGGATGCAGTTCACGCGCACGCCATCGGTCTTGCCGCGATCGGCAAGGCATTTGCTGAAAGCGGCAACGGCGGCATTGACCGAGCTGCCGATGGTGAATTCGGCGGTCGGCTTGCGTCCGCCGGTGCCGCCGATCGAGATGAGCGCACCGCGCCGCTCCTTGAGCAGCGGCCAGGCGGCGCGCGCGAGCCGTACATGGGCGAAGAATTTCAGCGCGTAACCGTCTTCCCAATCGGCGTCGGCCAGGCTCAAGAAATCGCCGCGCTTGGTGGCGCCGGCATTGTTGACCAGAATATCGAGCGCGCCAAACTCGCGTTTGACCTCTTCGATCAACTTCGCCGGCGCGTCCTTCTCGCGCAAATCGGTCACCGCGATGGCGGCACGGCTGCCGCATTTGCCGATCGCGGCGGCGGTGTCGTCAAGCGCGGCGCGATCGCGCCCGACCAGCATCACATCGCAGCCTTCGGCGGCGAGCGCCAGCGCAATGCCGCGGCCGATGCCGCGGCTCGATCCCGTCACCAGCGCGGTTTTGCCCTTTAGCCCCAGCTCCATGACGCATCACCTCTTTCATTCGATCTTCAATCCGAGCTTTTGCACCAGCGCCGCCCACTTTCCCTCTTCGCGCGCAATATTGGCGGCGTATTCCTCCGGCGTGCTGGGGGTGGGATCGGTGCCATCGTCGATCAAACGTTTCTTCATCTCGTCGCTGGCGAGTATCGCGCGCAGCTCCTTGTTGAGCCGCTCGACGATCGGGCGCGGCGTGCCGGCCGGCGCGGCGAGGCCGTAATACTGCACCACCTCGAAGCCCGGCAGGCCGGATTCGGCGGCGGTCGGCACCTCCGGCACGGCGGCCGAGCGCTTGGTCGCGGTGACCGCAAGGCCGCGCAACTGGCCGGCGGCGATATTGCTGATCGAAGCCGGAATGGTGTTGAACCCGAGCGGCACGTGATTGCCGAGGAGATCGTTGGTCAGCGGCCCGGTGCCCTTATAGCTCACCATGGTGATGTCGGTACCGGCCAGCAAATTGAACAATCGCGCCGCGAAATAATTGATGGTCGGCGCCGGCGGCGTACCGGCGGAGAGCCTGCCGGGCTCCTTCTTCGCCAAGGCGATCACCTCGGCGAGCGATTTTGCCGGTAGCGACGGATGCGCATCGACGATGATCGGGGTCGAGGCGACGAGCCCGATCGGCGCAAAATCCTTGTTGACGTCATAGCCGGTATTGCTGCCGAGACTGATGCCGGTCAGCAGCATCACGATGGTATAGCCGTCCGGCGCCGCGCGCGCCGCATCGCGCGTGCCGATCATGCCGCCGGCGCCGCCGCGATTCTCGATCACCACTTGCTGGCCGAGCGCCATGGAAAGCTTCGCGCCAATGAGGCGCCCCATCACGTCGACGCCGCCGCCGGCCGGATAGGGCACGATCAGGGTGATGGGCCGGGTCGGATAGTCCTCCGCGGCGGCGGAAAAAACCTGCGCGCAACACAAGGCCACAACGGCGGCTCCCACCACGCGCGCCGCGGCATTTATCTGGGTCATGTGATCTTCTCCCAGCGGCCACTATAAAGTTATCTTCGGTCGAATGTCGCTGCTTTTTTGATTTTTTGTTTGAGCATGATCTTTCCCGAAAACCGGTATCCACTTTTCGGGATCATGCTCTAGCTCGGGCCGCACGGCATGAGCTAGAGTAGCGATCCAAACAGGAAAGCTCTTCATGCGCTTTGGTTTGTTCGGCAGTGCCACCGCGCGCCACGGCGGGTCCGATGTGGATTCCGGCCAGGGCTATCGGCAATTCGTCGAATATAATGTCGAGGCCGAGGCGCTGGGCTACCATTCGACCTTTCTGGTCGAACATCATTTCACCGGCTTCGGCCAGGTCTCGGCCAGCTTGGCGCTTTTGACCTGGGTGGCGGCAAAGACAAAAACGCTGCGGCTTGGCACGGCGGTGCTGGTGCTGCCGTGGCATAATCCGGTGCTGCTCGCCGAGCAGGCCGCGACCATCGATCTATTATCCGGTGGACGGCTCGATTTCGGCGTCGGCAAAGGCTATCGGCACGGCGAATTCGCCGGCTTTTGCATCCCGATGGAGGAGGCCGATGCGCGATTCAACGAATCGCTCGACGTCATCCTGAAATCCTGGACTTCCAAACAGCGCTTTTCGCATTCCGGAAAATACTGGCGCTTCGACGACATCATCGTCGAGCCGCCGACCGCGCAAAGGCCGCATCCGCCGATGTGGATGGCCGCGGGCAATCCGGATTCGATTCGCCAGGTCGCGGAGCGCGGCTTTAATCTGTTGCTCGATCAATTTGCCTCGTTCGAAACCGTGGCCGAGCGCATCGCCACGTTCAAAGCGGCGGTCGAAGCGCGCGGCCGCGCCTTCGATCCGACGGATGTCGGCGTAGCGCGCGCGTTTTACGTCGCCAAGGATCAGGCCGACAAGGACGCCGCGCTGGAGCGCCGGCTCGAAGCGCAGCGCCGCCTCGCCGCCGCCTCGAACGCGCCGGACGGGACCAAGAGCAAAGCGAGCATCATGGCGTTCTCCGACACGCGCGAGGCGAGCGAAGAGAGCGCGCTCTACGGCACGCCCGACGAAATCGCGCGGAAATTGGAAAACCTCCACGCGCTCGGCGTCGGTTACGTGCTGCTCAACGGCGGCGGCCCTGCGCAGGACAGTTTGCGCCGTTTCGCCCGCGAAGTGATGCCGGCTTTTGGCGAACAGCCGCGCGCGCGCGTGGTCGGGTGAATTTTATTCCGCTCATTCCCGCGCAAGCGGGAATCCAGGGTGTCGATTATGATAGGTATAAATGCTCTGGGTCCCCGCTTTCGCGGGGACGAGCGGGCCAACTAACCTTCGTATGATCAACAAAATCGTGCAAACCATGGCCGAAGCCATGGCCGGCATCCGCGATGGTGCGGTGGTGTTGGTCGGCGGTTTCGGCAGCATCGGTCAGCCCAACGCGCTGATCGATGGACTGATCGAACACGGCGCCAAAGGTCTGACCATTGTCTCCAACAATGCCGGCGTCGGCCGCATCGGTCTGGCGCGGCTGCTCGAGCTCGGGCGCGTGCGCAAGATCATTTGCTCGTATCCGCGTTCTGTCGATCCAGTCGTGTTCGAGGAACTTTATCGCGCCGGCAAAATCGAACTGGAAATCGTGCCGCAGGGTACGCTGGCGGAACGGTTGCGCGCCGCCGGCGCCGGCATCCCTGCCTTCTTCACCGCTACCGCTGTCGGCACCAAGCTTGCCGCCCGCAAGGAGCAGCGCGAAATTGGCGGACGCCACTATCTGCTTGAAGAGGCGCTCGCCGGGGATGTCGCGCTGATCGAGGCGTGGGAGGCGGACCGCTGGGGTAACCTGACCTATCGATCTTCGGCGCGGAATTTCAATCCGGTCATGGCGATGGCGGCGACGTTGACGATCGCGCAGGCGCAGCACATTGTCGATCTCGGCGCATTGGATCCGGAAAAGATCGCGACCCCCGGCATCCACGTCAGTCGCGTGCTGCACGTGCCCTATGGCGAACCGATTGTGACGTGATGAGGAAAAACCCAGTGAACGAGACCGCGGCCAAAGTCGTGGCGAAATGCAGACCGATGACGCGCGCCGAAATGGCGGCGCGAGTCGCGCGCGATATTCCGGAAGGCTGGTACGTTAATCTCGGCATCGGCGCGCCGTTGCAGGTGGCCGACTATGTGCCGGCCGAGCGCGAAGTCATTTTCCATTCCGAGAACGGCGTCCTTGGCATGGGCCCTGCGCCGGCGCCCGAAGCGATCAACCGCTGGCTCATCAATGCCGGCAAGCAATATGTCACGCTGCGAAAGGGCGGCGCTTATATGCATCATGCCGACAGCTTCGGCGTCATCCGCGGCGGCCATCTCGATCTCTGCGTTCTCGGCGCTTTCCAGGTTGCCGAGAACGGCGACATCGCCAATTGGTCGATTTCCGACAATGACAGCGCGCCCGCCGTCGGCGGCGCGATGGATCTCGCCGTCGGCGTACGGCAGGTCTGGGTGTTGATGGAGCATCAGACCAAATCCGGCGAAAGCCGACTCACTCGCCGCTGCACTTATCCGCTGACTGCGCTCGGCGTGGTCAAACGCGTCTATACCAATCTCGCCGTCCTCGACGTCACTCTCGACGGCTTTGCCGTGCGCGACATGGTCGAAGGGCTAACGCTTGAAGCCCTCCAAAGCGTCACCGGCGCACCGCTGCACGCCCAGGTACACTAAAAGGCCGTCAAGCCCGCGGATTTGATCCTTGCTCTCCTAATACGGAACTCCTCGCCAGTCACAGGCATATCTCCCAGCGGCGACGGCCTCTTCAGCGGTTGTGAAGGTGGTGGCGTGCCAATCGGGGGAAGCACGCATATGGCAATCGGAATCTTGCGCGGCCGAAGCAACGGTGTTGCTCGCGCCGAGCCGGCCGCGGCGTCCGCGCAACATGCCGACGACGACCGCATGTGGCGTTTCCACGAAGCCGCTTTGCCGCATCTCAACGACCTTTACACGCTGGCGCGCTACCTCATGCGCAATCCGGATGATGCCGAGGATGCGGTTCAGGACTGCTATCTCCGCGGTTTGCGGTATTTCGATAGCTATCGCGGCCCGGCCATGAAGCCGTGGTTGCTCGCAATCTTGAGAAACATCTGCCTGTCCGAGTTTACGCGCCGCGGCAAACAGGAGCCGCTAACCGAATATTTCGACGACGAAATGCTCGGCGAGCAGATAACAAAGTGGCAGGAGCCGCAAGCCTCACCGGAAAGCGTGCTCGTTGCGCAGCACGACGCCGCCGTTATGCGTCGGCTTGTTGAGGCGCTGCCGTCGCCATTCCGCGAGGTGATCGTTTTGCGCGAAATGAACGAGCTCTCGTATAAGCAAATCGCCGCGGTCGAGAGCGTGCCGGTGGGAACGGTCATGTCGCGCCTGGCGCGCGCCCGCGCGATGTTGAGGTCGGCGTGGGAAGTCGCGGAAGCAGCCGCTTCTTCGCCTGTGCATTGAGAGAGCGCGTTACCGCCGCTCGCGATCGAGCGTTTCGGTGACCGGCTAGCTTACCTCAATTTTAAATTCGGCCGCGCATCATGGCCCATGGATAAAGCATATGGAGCACATCACCCAGCGATTTGGCTTTTGGCCTAAGCGTGGTTCAAGGCGGAGACGTTCTGCTGCGGCGCTGCACATCGCCGCTCATATGCGCCGGGAATTTTTTGGGCCAATTCGCAATAGTGTCGCCGAGGCTGTTCACCAAGGCGCGGCTAGCTTTTTTTGTGTACGCCACCGAGCCGGGCGGTGAATCGCCGCGCGCAAAATAAACTGCGGCGTTCTCACCGCAAAAGGGATAGCAATGAAAGAATCCGAGGTGCGAGAGCGCGCGTTTGCGATGCCATTGACCAGCCCCGCCTTTCCGCGAGGACCGTATCGATTCTGTCAACGGGAATATCTCATCATCGAGTACCGGACCGATCTCAACAGATTGCAGGCGGTAGTGCCAGGACCGCTTGAGGTTTATGAGCCGATCGTCAAATACGAATTCATTCGCATGCCGGATTCAACCGGATTTGGCGACTACACCGAAAGCGGACAGGTCATCCCGGTATCGTTTCGCGGCCGCAAGGGCAGTTATTCGCACTGCATGTTCTTGAACGACGATCCGCCGATCGCCGGCGGGCGCGAGCTTTGGGGATTCCCGAAGAAACTGGCGCAGCCGAGCCTGCGCGCCGAAATCGACACTCTCGTCGGCACGCTCAATTACGGTCCAGTCTGCGTCGCCACCGGCACGATGGGCTACAAGCACAGGCCGGCCGATCACGGCGCAGTCATGGCTGCGCTCGAGGCTCCAAATTTTTTATTGAAGATCATACCGCACGTCGACGGCGCGCCGCGGATTTGCGAGCTGGTCGAATATTATCTGGAAGATATCAATCTCAAAGGCGCCTGGACCGGACCCGGCGCGCTCGATCTTCACGCCCATGCATTGGCGCCGGTCGCGGAATTGCCCGTGCGCGAAGTGGTCTCGGCCACGCACATCATCGCGGACCTTACACTGGGTCTCGGCAAGGTCGTCTACGATTATCTTGACCAAAAAATTGCGGAAAAAATTGGAGCACAGGATGCAGCTTGAAAATAAGGTAGCGATTGTCACCGGCGCGGCGAGCGGCCTCGGCAAGAGGATCGCGGCGCTGTTTGCGCGGCAAGGCGCCAAAGTCGTCATCGCCGACCTCAACAAGAGAGGCGCCGACGCGGCCGCCGCCGAGCTTGGCGGTGCCAAGCGGGCGATCGGCGTCGCCGTCGACGTCACCGATGAGGCAGCGACGGCGAATTGCGTCGCACAGGCGGTCGCGGCGTTCGGCGGGGTCGATATCCTCGTCTCCAATGCCGGAATCCAGACCGTTGCCCCGATCGACCAGTTTGACTTCGGCAAATGGAAGCAGCTCCTCGCCATTCATCTCGACGGCGCCTTCCTGACCACGCGCGCGGTTTTGCGCGAAATGTACAAAAACGATCGCGGCGGCAGTATCATTTATGTGGGCTCGGTGCATTCCAAGGAGGCATCCGTGCTCAAGGCGCCCTACGTCACCGCCAAGCACGGGCTGATCGGACTTGCCAAAGTCGTCGCCAAGGAAGGCGCCGCCCATGGCGTACGCGCCAATGTCATCTGCCCAGGCTTCGTGCGCTCCCCGCTTGTCGACAAGCAAATTCCCGAACAGGCGAAAGAGCTTGGCATCTCCGAACAGGAGGTCATTAAGCACGTGATGCTTAAGGAAACCGTCGACGGCGACTTCACGACCATCGACGACGTGGCGCAGACCGCGCTGTTTCTGGCTTCGTTCGGATCGAACGCGCTGACCGGACAATCGGTCGTCGTCAGTCACGGCTGGTTCATGCAGTAGGCCGGGCTGCACGCCGACAAGCGGACTCGCCGACCGGCGCAATCGCGCGCCGGTCGAATTGCTTGGGACATCGGCGCCGCGATTTAACCTGCCGGCTGGCGGTCTTTTTCGGCGTCATGATTTGGAGTATGCCTCCGGCACGGCCGGGAGGACACTCGCATGCAACACATCCGCGTCTCGACCTTTGCCGGTCCGGGCGCCAAGCCGGTGATCCACAGCGTTCCCTGGCCCAAAATTCCAAGTAAGGCGGCGCTGGTCCAGATCGGCGCCTGTGGCGTCTGCGGCACCGACCTCCACATCCTTAAAGGTCATTGGCCCAAACAATTGCCCTGGCCGTTCACGCTTGGCCATGAGCTTGGCGGCGTCATCGTCGAAACCGGCAGCGAATTTAAAGAAGACTTCATGAGCAAGCCGCTCAAGGTCGGATCGCGCGTCATGATCCCGCCGCTGATGCCGTGCGGCCGCTGCTATTACTGCATTCATTATCCGGAGAGCGCGAATAAATGCCTCACGCCGGTCTATTACGGCCGTTATCTCGGCTTCGACAAGCCGCCGCATTTGTGGGGCGGCTTCGCTGAATATGTCTATGTCGATCTCGAGGCGTTGCCCGGCACCAAGATCTACAAGCTCCCCGATGACATGCCGCTCCGCCTCGGCGCGCTTGCCGAGCCGCTGACGTCGTGCATTCGCGCCTTTAATCGCGCGGTGCGCGTCGGCGGATTCAAATGGGGCGACACCGTCGTCATTCAGGGTTCCGGTCCGATCGGAATTCTTGCGGTCGCCGCCGCGCAGGAAATGGGCGCCGGCCGCGTGATTTGCGTCGGCGCGCCGGAGAAACCGAGGCTTGAGCTGGCGTACAAGTTCGGCGCCGAAGCCACCGTCGACATCGAACGCTACCAAACCGCCGAAGCGCGCATTACGCGGGTGCGCGAGCTGGTCGGCGGGTTCGGCGCCGACCTGGTGATGGACTGCTCCGGCCATCCCAGCGCCGGACCGGAAGGAATCGAGTTTCTCCGCGACGGCGGCACCTACGTTGAAATGGGTCAGTTTACCGACGCCGGCGCGATCACCACGTCCTGGCACCGCATTTGCGCCAAGGACATCAATGTGCTCGGCTCATGGGGGTTCACCGGCAATGACCTGCCGCTCGGGGTCGACATGCTCTATCGCGCGAAAGCCAAATATCCTTGGTTCGACATGCAGACGCTGTATCCGTTCTCGGAAGATGGGATCGCGCGCGCGGTCGCCGACGCCATCGCGATGAAAACCGTGAAATCGACCATCGTGCCGTGGCCTGAACTCATTGGCCCGACCTGAGCCAATGAGGGGCTGCAATAACGTCCCGCGAGACGTTTGAATGTCATGTTGCGCGCGCTAAAAACCGTCACGTTTCTCTATGTGCCGCAGGAGGATCGTATCGCCGGTGCGATCAATGCCGGACATCCGGACGCGTGGTCGTGTTGGTTGACGCGGCGGCTTGCCCTTGCCGTGCTCGAGCGTGCGACGGACTACATCGCCAATACTTCTAGTCTGGCGCAACGCGCGCCGGCGGAGCTGCGCGGCTAGGCGATCGCATTCGAGCGCGAGGCCGCTATCGCCAAGACCGCGCCGGCGATGTCGCAGACCCCGGCGGAGATTCTCAAATCGAGCACCGCCGGTGCCGAGCTCGCCGACCGACTGACGATCTCGCGCGAGCAGGACGCATTTCGGCTCGAGCTGCGCGGGGTAAGCGGAAACGGCGCCGCCGGCGTGGTCAAACGCGAGGAGTTGCAGCGCATCCTGCAGATGCTGCACGGCGTCGTCGTGCAAGCCGGCTGGCTTGCCGCACCCGGCGCCGCCCGGCCCGCCGCCGCGGAAGCGCCAAACGATCCTAAGCCGGCGCGGCATTGACCGATTGTGCGGACGTTTATGTTCCGCCAAAATGATGGTCGGAAACCAGCAAATACAGGGGAGAAGTGCCTTGGCACAACAGGCAGTTAAATACGGTTGGGATCATATTCACTTACGCACCACCCAACCCGAAGCGATGGCGCAATGGTTCGAATCGATGCTCGGCGCGGAGGTCATTCGCACCATGCAGCAAGGCAAGCCGCGTATCGATCTCAAGCTCGGCGGCGCCAATATCTTTATCGCTCCGGTCGCCCCGAGCGACGGCGTCAACGCGGCGCCGGTCACGCCGTATCGAGGCCTCGATCATTTCGGCCTTGCGGTGATCGGCATCGATGCGGTTGCCGACGAGCTGAAAAAGAAGGGCGTCGAATTCACGCGCGAGCCGACCACGGTCCGTCCGGGCGTGCGAATTTGCTTTATTCGCGGCCCCGAGGGCGTTTCGATCGAGCTGTTGGATCGCGACCCGAAATATTGATCGCTAGTCGGCGGAATCCGCGACCGTTCGCGTCCCTCGGCGCAATAAAATTCGCGCTTCGGAATGCTCCTTCCGCGCCGCGTGAAAGATCGCCCGGGGCCGGTTCCGCATTGAAGCCGGCGCAGAGCAAACGCAATGCGGCACTCGAAAAACTTTCGGGATCATGCCTTAAACGCGCATGCATCGCTTCATCAGAGCTGCGCGCCGTGCAGAAATTCGAGCAGGCGCGGGTTGGTCGCTGCTTCGGTCTGCGCCTCGACGGCGGCGTCCCAATAGATCGACTGCGGCAGGCACTCTTCCAGATACCGCGCCGCCGAGGTGGCGTGGGCGGCATCGTGACCCGGAACGATGAAAGCCGGAACGGCGACGCGCATCAGCGCTTCGGGCGGTGCGCCCGGCGCGGTATCGCGATCAAACAGGGCGTCGCGCATCCTCTCGCAGGTCGCGATGTATTGGCGCGGATCATAGCGTGCATAAGCGGCAGCGAAATCGGCGTCGCGCTTAATCACCGCTGCCCACGGCCCGCCACGCGGATCGGCGCCGAACGGCTTGCCTTCGGCGCGGACGAGCGCGGCCACCTGCGCTAATCCGTTGTCGCGCACGAACGCAATGTGCTCGGCAAAGCGCCGGTGGCTCGAGATGCGGTATTTGGCGCCACCGACCGGCCAATACAGGACCAGGCTAGCCACCATGTCCGGGTGAGCAGCGGCAAAAGCAGCGACCGGGGCGCAGCCCATGCAGCCGCCCATGAGGTGCGCGCGCGAGATGTGCAAGTGGTCGAGCAGGCCTTTGCCTTGCGCGACATAATGCAACCAGGTGATCGGCTCGACCCGGCCGCCGGACTGACCGCATTCGCGGCGGTCGAAGAGGATACAGGTGAAATGCGTGGGCAAATGATCAGGCAGTTTTATTTTCTGGTACACGCCGAGCGTCGACCATGCCTCGACCACCGCATTGAATCCGCCGGGCGCATACATGAGCAGCGGCGGCCCGGAGCCAACCACCTCGTATCGGGTGACGATGCCATCGATGATTGCGGTGGGCATGGTGCTGGCAGCAACCCGCCGTTCACCTCGACTTCCGCGTGCGGCGGCGCCGAGGATAACTGCTGCTGTCGTAAAGGCGCCGAATGTCATCGCTGGTAAAGCGCTCGTCTCCGACCTGCATCCACGGACCCAGCGTGGGAACGGCGGGCAATTCTTCGACCGCAAAGCGAATGGCCTCGGCCGCGGTGGCAAAGCGCCGATAACTGAGCGGCTGGCGCGCCCCGCGCTTGCGCTTCGGCATGAAAAGTTCGGCTGATGCGGCGTAATCGAATGTCATGATGAATAGCTTTCGATCAGAGATCCGGCACTATCAGACGCGATCAAGCTGGCTTTCCTTGGCCACCCGCTCATGCGGCTCACGGGCACTTTTAATCTTGTATTGGAAGTCATCGCCTTCGGGCGGCAACAGCTGCGTAATCTCATAGACGCCGCTGGCACTCGCGCCGAATGGTCCCGATGTGTAATTGACTGACTGGCCGATCTTGAATTTGTGACTGGTCACGGCTTTCTCCGTCGTACGATTGATCGGATCCGCCGACCTGCGACAGCCCTGGACTGGGCATCCGTCCTGGCCACAGATTAGATGAGAAAAGGGAGGGCGTCCCGTGCTATTTCCCCTCGAAACGTCCCAACGCATTGTCTGGCCACGCGCAGGTAGGCGTGATCGTTCGAAGGTCTCGGACAACAGCACCTGTCAATGCTCTACTACGGCTCGTTTTGTGCCGGCGCGACGAATGCTTTTTATGGGCAGCGGCGGTCTTCCCGATTTCTCCGCGATGTCCCGATCTTGCTCGATGATGAAGCCGCGCGCGGGTTCGTCTTTTTCCAGGCCAGAAAGCAATTCGGCCGGCACGCGCCGATTGGAGCGCCGTGAGCCATCCTCATAGATCACGTCGAAAAACACGAATTCGTTCTTGGGATTGGTGCCCGGTTTCTTCGGCATGGCGTTGCCCTTTACGCAAAAACAAACGCCAGCGCTTGCGCGCTGGCGCCATGTTCTGAACGAACGTCAGACCGCTTGCAGATTTTCGGCAGCGGACTTGCCGCTGCGCCGATCGGCCTGGACATCAAACGAAAGCTTCTGCCCCTCGTTGAGGCCGTGCATGCCGGCGCGCTCGACCGCCGAAATGTGAACGAACACATCGGGGCCGCCGTTGTCCTGAACGATGAAGCCATAGCCCTTTTGGGCGTTGAAGAATTTAACAGTACCTGTGGCCATCAAAGGCCTCCTTTTAAAAACGCGCAAAGGCGTCGTTCCCCACACAAGCCATTTCGCATGGGTCGCATATCCGGATTTTGCGTGTTCTTGGCGAGGGCCGTCGAGGCCGAAACTACAAGGTCAGGCGCAATCGCGAATCCCGGCTATATAGCTATGCTGGGCACGAATAGCAATCGTTGCTCGGAAGCGCGATGCCTTTTAGTTAAGCTACATTCACCTTTCGCTTTCCTCCCGTAGCGACGGGATGGACCGACGGCTGGCCGTCGCTACCGCGGTATGGTGTCGGCCAAAAGCTTAAGCGCGGCGGCGGCAAAGGTGTGCATGTTGGCCAGCCGCTCGGCTGTGCCGGTCTCGAGCGTCATCGCCCGTTCGACGGTGCCGGCAACTGCAAGACAGGTGTGTCCGGCCGGATCGCCGTAGCGGTTGCCGGTCGGTCCGGTCGCGCCGGTTTCGCCCAAACCCCAGGATGCACCGAAGCGTGCCTTGGCGCCGCGCGCAAGCAAGAGCGCGTGCGGTTCGGTCGCCGGCCGAAATTGCGCGAGTGCGGTTTCGTCCAGGCCGAGCAGCAGGATCTTGGCTTGACGGGTGTACGCGACCGCGCCGCCGAGGAAGTAGGCCGAGGCGCCGGGCAGCGCGAGCAGCGTTGCCGCGATCAGTCCGCCGGTCGAGGACTCGGCAATCGCGATGGACTCGCGCCGCGCCTTCAGGCGCGCGGCGATTATCTCGGCGAGCGGTATGAGATCGTTCACGGCATGATTCCTGCGGATGAGGCGCCTAGTTGCCCCAGTCGATCGGCTCAACAACGCGCGCGCCTCATGAGGCGGGTCGTGCTGAGATGCACATTACCTCGCCGTCTATAAGGTTTCCAGGAATGCGACGAGATCGCTCTTCTGTTGCTCGGTGAAACCGAGATTGAAACGCCGGTTGTAAAATTCGACCACGTCGAGAAGGGTCGCAGCCGAGCCATTGTGGAAATAGGGAGCCCGTGCCGCTAATCCGCGCAGAATAGGTCCCTTGACCTTGCCGATATCGGCGCACTTGCCGGAAATCAATGCTCTGCCGGGATCGGTGACAACAAAGCTCTGCCCGGTCAGAGGTCCGGACGTGCAGCTCAGCATGAATACCGGCAAGCCCGAAATGTCCAATGCCGGCGGACTGTTCGGTCCCGCATTGGCTATGCCGATATTGAGGGGCGCTTTGACGGAATGATTGCCGACGTTTGGGGTGTCATGGCAGGTCCCGCAAAAGCCGGAAATGCTCTGCGCTCCAAGCACGTCATTGAACCCCGCAACACCCGCGATCGTCAGATATTCCGGGACTCGGTGGCTGGCCTCTCGCGCTCAACCGCGTGGTGCGGGACCACGACCCGGAGCGCCAATTTCAATCTCACGCGCGTCCGATGTATTTGATCAAGATCAATGTCTTGCAATTTCCATTTCAGGATTCGCCAAATTGGAAACGGCCCAAGCGTCACTTTTTCTTCAAATGAAATGCCGTCTGCGCTTTTTGTTTCGTCAGCCTTTGAATCTACCGGCCGGCGCGGGCATCGGCGATGAGGCCCGCAAACACGTCGAGCGTCGTTTTCCAGTTTGGCCCCATCCCGAATAACGAACTCGCGCTACTTCTCATTTTGCCAATTGCCGACATTCGCAGGAAGCCGGTTTATTGGTTGATAGGATCGCCTCCTATCAACCGCAAATCAGTTTCAGCCACGGCGCTGAGTGGAAGGCGCTCATCAGAAGGTACATCGGGACCATTCCGCTCAGCGGCGACACACTCTGCGCGGCCGAGCACATCATGTCTGCGTCTCCGCCGAGCACATAGGTCAGGAGCGCCATGAGGGCGAAGGTTGGCGCCGCGGCAAGACCGAGCCAATCGGCCGCGCCGAGCGCCGCAGCATTGCTGCGACGCTCGATTTCGTTCCGGGCGGCGGTCATCGCATCACCTGCTCGTAGCTGTCGTGATGACGCCACCAAACGCCGTTTTCGTTGCGCCCCTTGGGGGCACGGTCGAGCCACTGGTACATGCCCCAGAGCCCGTCCAGCCCGCGGGCATAGGCGGAATAGGTGTGATAGAGGGCGCCGTCCTCGAGCACGAAGGCGCTGAGGCCCGGCCGCTCGCGCACGTAGGCGGCAGGCTCGGCTCCAGCCCTGGCGGCGTTCTCGATCACGACTGGCGGAAGTATCGTCTCGGTCATCGCGTGGCCGCCGCGGCGGTAATTATATTCACCGCCGCCATTACGCTGCTGCTCTTCGGTGATCGACACGTTGAAGTCGTAGTTAAAGTCGCCGCTCTGCGAGGACGCCCACGGAAAAGTCCAGCCCATCCGCCGCTTGAATGCCTGTAGCTTCGGAAGCGGTGCGCGCGATGCTGCCCAGAGCATCACGTCGTGGTTGGTGAGGTGTACGGCGATGCCGTTAAAGCCGTCGGCGATCGACGAACAGGATATGCAGCCCGCCTTGTAGTCCGGCCCGAACATGAAGTGGTAGACGAGAAGTTGCGAGCGTCCCCCGAACAGATCCACGAGCGAAGCCTTCCCTTCATCGGTGTCGAACCGATAATCCTTTTCGACGCGGACCCAAGGCAGTTCCTGACGCCGACGCGCGAGCTGATCGCCCTGCCGTGTCAGCGCCTTTTCCGCATCGAGGAGCTTGAGCCGCGCCGCAAGCCACTGTTCACGTGTTCCTGTCTTGTGAGTCGTCATCGTCATTCTCCGTTATCTGTACCGCTGTGGATTAAACTAGGGCCGGGCTTGGCCTCCTGGGAGTTACAAGTGTGACGGGATTCCGATGGACTCGCTGATCACGGCGGCGGCACGGGCGCTCGCGATGGGTGATCCCCTCGGCGCGCTGAACAGAGTGGGGCTCCGCGATGACGCGCCGGCGCTGGCGCTTCGCGGCATCGCCATGGCCCAGCTCGGCGATCTAAACCGCGCGAAAGCGCTGGTGCGGCGCGCGGCGCGCGCCTTCGGCCCGAGGGAGGCTGTGGCGCGCGCGAGATGCGTCGTCGCCGAGGCCGAGATCGCGCTGGCTTCGCGCGATCTTGCCCGGCCCACGAAATCACTCGCTGCGGCAGCGGCGATCCTCGAAGCACAAGACGACCGGGCAAACGCCGCCCATGCGCGCTACCTCGAGGCCCGGCGCCTCCTCCTGATCGGGCGCCTCGACGATGCCGAACACAAGCTTACGCAGCTCGACCTCTCAGTTCTCACACCTGCGCTGCGCGCTATCCATGAGCTAACGGTCGCCGGGATTTCAATGCGGCGTGTCCACGCCAAGGCAGCATACGCAGCGCTTGCCCGCGCCGAGGAAGCCGCGCGCTGGGCCCGTATTCCGGCACTCGTTGCGGAGATCGAACAAGCGCTCGCCGTCCTCGACACCCCTGCGGCGCGCCTGATCGCGCGCGGCGAGGAGCGCCCACTCCTGTTAGAGGAAGTCGAGGGGTTGCTCGTGTCGGAAGCGCTTATCATCGACGCCTGCCGCAATCTCGTGCGCGAGCGAAACACGGTCGTGCCGCTTGCAAAGCGTCCGGTGTTATTCGCGCTTGTGCGCACACTCGGCGAGGCGTGGCCTGGGGACGTACCTCGGGACTTGCTGCTCGCCCGCGCGTTTGGCGCGAAGCACGCCGACGAATCCCATCGCGCGCGGCTGCGGGTCGAGATCGGGCGGCTCCGCAGGCTGCTGCGGGCAGTCGCCCGTGTGAGCGCGACGAAACGGGGTTTCGCGCTCTCGCCGCGTGGCGTGCGAGAGGTCGTTGTATTGGCGCGGCCGGTGGAAGAACGGCACGCGGCGGTGCTCGCCTTCTTGGCGGACGGCGAGTCATGGTCGGGTTCGGCGCTCGCGCTCGCACTCGGCGCAAGCCAGCGCACCGTGCAGCGTGCGCTCAAGGAGCTTGCGGCCGCGGGCAAGGTGCAGTCCTATGGCCGCGGCCGGGCCCGGCGCTGGATGACCCCGCCGTTGCCCGGATTCGCGACGACCTTGTTACTCACAGCACCGCTCCCGGGCGTCTAGAATGGAAGAATGAAAACATCAAAGGCAGAGGTCATCCGCGAATACGGACCCTTCCCCGAGGCCGAACACATTCACGGAGTCTCGTTCGACGGCAAGCATGTCTGGTTCGCGTCCGGCAGCCGGCTGAACACTTTCGATCCGGAGAGCGGCAACATGCTGCGCTCCCTCGACGTCGCCGGACATGCGGGCACCGCGTTCGACGGCGAGCATCTGTTCCAGATCGCCGAGAATCGCATCCACAAGATCGATCCGAAGACCGGGCGCGTGCTCTCCTCGATCCCGGCGCCGGGCGGCGGTGGCGACTCGGGGCTCGCCTGGGCCGAAGGCATGCTCTGGGTGGGCCAGTACCGGGAGCGTAAGATCCATCAGGTCGATCCTGAGACCGGCAAGGTCCTGCGCACAATCCAATCCAACCGCTTCGTCACTGGTGTCACCTGGGTCGATGGCGAGCTGTGGCACGGCACCTGGGAAGGCAACGAGAGCGATCTGCGGCATGTCGATCCGAGAACCGGAGAGGTGCTAGAGAAAATCGAGATGCCGCGCGGCGTTGCCGTATCAGGGCTTGAATCCAATGGCAGCGATCAGTTCTTTTGCGGAGGCGGAAGCAGCGGCAAGGTGAGAGCCGTTCGCCGGCCCAAGCGACGCTCGGCCTAGGCGAGCGGTGATCCCCAGCAATGAGAAAGGATTCGGAGCAGTCCTTACTGACGACGTCCGCTCTGAGTCAATCGCCACATCTAATTGACCAAATACGTCCAGTATCCTCCGAAGCCGGACATGCCGTCGCTGCTCCGTTTGTTCAGCCTTTGATCTGCCGGCCGGCGCGGGCGTCCGCGATCAGCGCGGTGAATGCGTCAAGCGCCGCTCTTGCGGTATTGGCGTAGGTCGCGGTCGTCGCATCAAGCCATTTTTCGCCATAACCGATCGCGGTATGCGCTAGCCGCACCCGGCCGTCGAGCCAAGGCCCGCCGCCGAAACCGCCGATGACCGGAATCTTCACCGCTGCCGCCACCGCTGCGCCGGCGATCGGACCTGAATTGGTGAAATCGAGGAGGCACGCGCCGGCCGCTTCAAGAAGCTTTGCCTCTTCCACGAGCCGCGCCGCCGCGTCGGCGCTCGCCTGCGCTCCCGGCGAATTCTGCGCGCTGTAGGGAATACCGTATTTGCTGGCCGTCTGCGGGGTGAGACCGAATTGCGCGAATACCGGAATGCCGGCCTCGACTAGCGCGCGCACGACTTGCGGAAATTCCGCCACGGCGTCGATCTTGATCAGGTCGGCGCCGCCTTCGCGCATCAGCCGCTGCGCCGCGGCAAGCGCGGCATCGCTGCCGTGCTGCACCGGCCCGTAGGGCATGTCGCAGCTCACCAGCGCACGCGTCGTGCCGCGCCGCACCGCCTTGCAGCAGATCAGCATTTCCTCGAGCGTGACGTCGAGCACGTCGGATCGGCCCCAGAGATTGACGCCGACCGAGTCGCCGACCGAGATGAAATCGAAGCCGGCGCGATCGGCGATGCGCGCGACTTGATAATCCCAGGCGACGAGGCCGACGCTTTTTTGCCCCTGCCGCTTCATTTGCTGCAGGTCGGGAATTGTGACCTTGCCATGCATGGGAAATGCCCGCCGGAAAGGCCCTCCTTCTAGCACGAAGTCAGGGCAGGGGCAGAGGCGTTGGTTTGATTGCGGCGGTGGCGCAGCGCGCTGCGAAGCGCATTACTGCGCGGTCGTGGTGCGATCGGTGGTCTTGCCCGAGGACGATTTGTGCTGCGCCGGTTTGGCTTTGACGCCGTCTTTCTTGCTCTCTTTCTTGGCCTCCGCCTTACCTTCGATTTGCTTGGCCTCGGCGGTTTTTGCGGCGCCCTTATGTTTGCCTTTCTTTTTGCTGGGCTCGTATTCCGGCAGAGCGGCGAGCGCGGCGATCTGCTCCGCGGTGCGCGTCGGCCCGGTATAGACAACGACCGGCGTGACCGCCCCCGGCTCGCTCAGCAAGTTCTTTGGCGCCGGCGCGCGCAGCGCGGTGACGAGACTGGGCTTTTGCGAATTTGCGTCCGCGCCGGCGCTGTCGCTGCCATCGCCGGCATCCGGGTCGGCGCTGTCCGCCATGGCCGCTTCGAGCGCGTGTCGCTTGCGATGCGGGCCGCACATGTCGTCCTTTAAGTCGGGCGGCGCCGCCTCGATCGGGGTGAGCGCGTTAACGTTGCCGAAAGCCGGCAACAACCAGGCCAGCGGGTTGCGCATAAAACCGCTCTCCAAGAGTTCGGCCGCCTTCTGCGCCCGCGCCGCCGACGTCGGTGCGCCGAGCACGACCGCGATGAGCTGCCGGTTGTCGCGCGTGGCGGTGGCGACGAGATTAAAGCCCGAGGAACAGATAAAGCCGGTCTTCATGCCGTCGGCGCCGGCATAGCGGCCGAGCAGCGGATTGTAATTTCGCACCACGCGCCGGCCGTATTTGATCGCCGGGACGTGCCAATAGGAACTGTATTGCGGAAATTCGCGAATGAGCGCGCGGGCGAGGATGGCGAGGTCGCGGGCCGAGACGATCTGGCCGTCATCGGGCAGGCCGTTGGGATTGACGAAATTCGACTCCGTCATGCCGAGCCGATGCGCGGTCTCGGTCATCTGCTGCGCGAAAGCCTCCATTGAACCGCCGACGCCCTCGGCGAGCACGACCGCCATGTCATTGGCTGACTTCACCATCATCATCTTGATGGCATTGTCGACCGTCACCTGCGCGCCAACCGGGATACCCATCTTGGTCGGCCCCTGGCCGTTGGCGTTTGCGGAGACCGTGAACAAAGTATCGGGAGTGATGCGCTGCTCGCGGATCGCGCTCAGCGTCATGTAGAGCGTCATCAGCTTGGTCGTCGAAGCCGGATACCACGGATAGGTCGCGTTCTCGGAGCGGAGCACTTTTCCGCTGTCAGCGTCGACGAGAATGAGCGCCATGGCGCTGGCGGCGCGCATCGGCAACGCGGTTGCGAGCGCGGCGGCTAACGCCAACGCCGTGATGAACAATCCGAGCGGCCGCCTTCGAAACATACGGTTTATATGCACGTGGT
>DATAYT010000041.1:0-8846 GCA_036272395.1 Xanthobacteraceae bacterium | reverse complement strand
GCAATCCGGGGACATACGTTCCGCACTCGGAAATGCCGAGCGAAAGACAAACTATGACAATGGCTGATTTGCAGAGATTCACCACCTCGCCTCCCCCTAGCCAGCAGACGACGGCCTGATCTTTCAATCGGCTCCCTTTTGCAGCTTCAATCCTGGTGAAGGGATTCTAGCGCAACATGACCTGAAAAATAGAAAAGCAGCCGGTACTTATGAACTGTGTGTCCTAGTACTTTTGGATCATGCGCCCGGGCGGTGGGCGAGCGTCACCGCGATCGCGGATCGAGCGCGTCGCGCAGACCGTCGCCGACCAGGTTGAAGGACAGTACGGTCAGAAAGATCGCGAGGCCGGGCCAGATTGCCATCCACGGCGCGTTGACGAGAAACCGCTGCGCGGCGTTGAGCATGCTGCCCCATGACGGCGCCGGGGGCTGCTGGCCGAGGCCGAGAAACGACAGTGCGGCCTCGGCAATGATGGCCGCGGCGATTGACAGCGTCGCCTGCACCAGCAATGCCGGCAAAATGTTCGGCAGGATGTGAACGAGCGCGATGCGCCAATGCGGATTGCCGACCACGCGCGCGGCTTCGACATAATCCTCGACCTTCACCGCCATCACCTGGCCGCGCGTCAGCCGGATGAAGATCGGCGTCGTGGTAATCCCGATGGCGATCATCGCATTGCCGAGGCTTGGCCCGAGGAAAGCGGCGAACGCAATCGCAAGAATGAGAAACGGACAGGCCAATAGTGCGTCGGTGATCCGGCTAAACAGTGCATCGATGAAGCCGCCCAGATAACCGGAGATCAGCCCGACGGGCACCCCGACCAAAAGCGCGATTGCGACCGAAATGACGCCCGCCAGCAGCGAAGCGCGCGCGCCAAAAATCACCCGCGCGAGCACATCGCGCCCGACATCGTCGGTGCCGAACCAGTGCAGAGCCGATGGCGCCTTGCGCACCGCGGTCCAGGTCTGCAGGTCCGGATTATAGGGAGAGATCAAAGGCGCCAGCGCTGCCGCACTGACAAAAATCGCGATGACGGCAAGCGCAAGCAGCGCGCCCCTGCGGCGCTTGAACCGCCGGATCGCACGCGCCGTCGGCGTCTCGACGCTTGCGGCCAACGTCGCGCCGGCAGTCGCGGTGAGAGCCGCTTCGGCCATCGCTCAACCGCGCAGCCGCGGATTGACCATGATGTAGGCCATATCCGCCAGAAGATTGAGGGCCATATAGGCCGTGGCCGTCACCAGCACGACGCCTTGCACCACCGCGTAATCACGATTGAAAACGGCATCAACGATCAGCTTGCCGAATCCAGGCACGGCAAAAATCTGCTCGGTGAGCACGGCGCCCGATAGCAAGGTGCCGAATTCAAGCGCGCCGAGCGTGATCACCGGCGTCAAAGCATTGCGCAAGGCATGTTTGAATATGACGCTGCGTTCAAGGAGCCCCTTGGCGCGCGCGGTGCGGATATAGTCGCTTTCCAAAACGTGCAGCATCGCGCTGCGCGTATGCCGCATCAGGACCGCGGCAATCGCATTGCCGAGCACGAAAGCCGGCATGATCATCGTGGCAAGGCTCGCCCGCCAATCCTCGGTGAGCGGCACGTAGCCGGACGCGGGCAGCCAGCCGAGTTTCACCGAGAACAGAAAGATCAGCATGATGCCGAGCCAGAAATTCGGTGTCGAAATACCCCACAGCGCGAAAATGTTCGCGGCATAATCCCAAAGGCTGTCCTTCTTGACCGCCGAGACGATCCCGGCGCCGATGCCGATCGTGAGAGCGATGACGATGGCAATCGACGCCAGCGTAATCGTGACTGGCAGTTTTTTAGCGATGAGCGAAAGCACGGGCTCCTTGAGCCGCATCGATTCGCCGAGATCGCCGGACAGCGCGCCCTTGACCCAATACACGTACTGGACCGGCAGCGGGCGATCGAGGTGATAGTGCTGGCGTATCTGCTCGATCGCCGCCGGATCGCGCTCTTCGCCGGCCATGACCAGCGCGGGGTCACCCGGCAAAAGATGTTGCAGCGAAAAAATAAGTACCGACACAAAGAACAAGGTCGGGATCAGCTGCAACAGTCTCCGGCCGACAAAGGTCAACATTCGCGGTAGGCTTATTTCAGTGTCAACCCGACGACGCGCACCATACCATCGGGCAGCTGGCGATAGCCCTCCAGCCGCGCCGTGTGAGCAATCAGCATGCGCCGGTGGTAGAGGTAAATGATCGGCGCGTCGTCGAGAAGAAGGCGGGTGAGCTTTTCATAGATCGCCTTACGCAGCGCCCGATCAGAAGGAACGCGCGATTCGTCGAGCAGTTTATCGACGTCGGCATTGCACAAGCCCGTATAGTTCAAAGGCGCCTTGCATTTGTAGAAGCTATACAGATTGCCGTCGGGATCGCTGCGGCCACTCCAGTCCAGCAGGTAGGCTTCATATTCGCCAGCCTCCGCTTGCTTAAGCGAAGTTGCGAATTCGGTCACGTGGATTTTCATGTTGATGCCGATCTCGGCGGCCATGGCTTGAATGACTTCCGCGACCGATTGTGGCTCCGCCCCCTTGGGCACCATGAAATCGACGTCAAAAGGCGTCGTGACTCCGGCCTGTTTGAGCAGCGCCTTGGCTTTGGCCACGTCGCGTTTGGGCACCGGAAAATTCTGCTGATAATAAAAATTCTCCGGGTTCACCCATTGATCGCCGGGAACGAATTCGCCGTTGAAGACAACTTGATCAAGCGTCTCGCGGTCGATCGCGGCATCGAGCGCCTGGCGCACCGCAGCCGACTTGCCGAGCGGATTGTTCGCGCGTTCGCCTTTGCCGATGTTGATGTCGATGCCCATGTAGCCAAGCCCAAGCGCGGTCGCGAGTCGGAGCTTCGAGTCGGCGCGAATATCCTTGATATCCGTGGCCGACGCCCGCTCGATCAGATCGAGCCCACCGCTTTTGAGATTGGCGAGCCGCACGGTGTCGTCGCTGATCGGTAAAAAGACAACCCGGTCGATATGGACGTTGTCCTTGTTCCAATAGTCGGCGAATTTCTCGCCGACGATGCGATCCTGCGGCACGCGCTCGACAAATTTGTATGGCCCGGCGCAGACCGGATGCAGTCCGAATTTGTTACCGGCCGCCGTCGCCGCTTTGGGCGACACCATCATGCCTGAGCGGTCGGTGAGCTGGGCAATCAGCGGGGCGAATGGCGCCTTGAGAACGATTTTGATCGTCAGCGGATCGACGACCTCGACACGATCGACGGCGGCAAGCTCCGGCCTGCGGAACGAGCCGGCCATTGTCATGTGCCGCTCCAGCGAATATTTCGCCGCGTCGGCGTTGAACTGCTCGCCGTCGTGAAATTTCACGCCCGCACGCAGCTTGATCGTCACCGATAGACCGTCCGGGGCAGTCTCATAGCCAAGCGCCAGCTGGGGAACGACGTCGAGCTTTTCGTCGATGTCGAACAGCTTGTCGCAAAACGACGCAAAGACAATGCGGCCGACATAGGTGCGCGCCAGCGTCGGGTCGAGAATATCGGGATCCTCCGCAAGCCCGATGCGCAGTGTCGTCTGCGCACAAGCAATGCCGGCAGATGCAAGCAAGAGCACCGCCGCGGTCGCCAGTCGAAACGCCTTCATTGGATCTCTCCCCCGGCTTTTCCCCAAAGGCCGATTATTACGAATGTATCAACACCGCCACCGCCCTGCCTATCCGGTCCGCCGGAACGCGTTGACGAGCCGCTCCAAGCTCTGTGACCGCTCCCCTTGATTCACGCCGAGATTGGCGGGCGGCAACTCGTCGGAACGGTGACAAGCGGCCGCGTGCATGTTTCCCTTAAGTTCCGGGCGCACCGTTCGACAGTGCTCGATCGCGACCGGGCATCGGGGATGGAACGCGCAGCCCGCCGGTGGATGCAAAGCGCTCGGCATCTCGCCATGAAGAATGATGCGCTCGCGTTTGAGGCCTGGCGCCGGCAGCGGAATGGCGGAAAGCAGCGCGCGGGTATAGGGATGCCGCGGATTTGCAAACAACGCTTCGCTTGGCCCGATCTCGACAATGCGACCGAGATGCATCACCGCAATGCGATCGGCGACGTGCTTCACCACGGCGAGATCGTGGGAAATGAAAATATAGGCGAGACCAAGCCGGTGCTGCAGCTCGCGTAAGAGATTGAGCACTTGCGCGCGGATCGACACATCGAGCGCGGATACCGGCTCGTCGCAGACGACCAGCTTCGGCTCGACCGCTAGCGCCCGCGCAATCGCGATGCGCTGGCGCTGGCCGCCGGAGAATTCATGCGGATAGCGGCGGGCCGCCCGCGGCTCGAGCCCAACGAGGCGCAACAGTTCGCTGACGCGCTCGGCGCGCCATGACGGCGGCACCACCGCGTGCAAGGCCAGCGGCTCGGCGAGAATCTGATTCACGGTCATCCGCGGATTGAGCGATGCATAGGGATCCTGGAAAATGAGCTGGGCATTGCGGCGCATCGACTTGAGCTGCCGTTCTTTGAGCGCCGTCACGTCACGACCGTCAAAGCGGATGCGTCCCGCTGTCGGGTCAATGAGGCGGAGCACCAGCCGTCCGAGCGTGGTTTTGCCGCATCCGGATTCGCCGACCAGCGCCAGCGTGGTGCCGGCTTGAAGCGCAAAGCTCACCGTCTCCACGGCCGCAATCGTGGCGGTCGGACGACCGAGCGCTGAGCGCCGCGCTACGAATTGCCGGCCGAGATTCTCGACTTCGAGCAGCGGCGCGTTCATGCCACGATCTCTTCGAGTGGCGCGCGGATACAACGCGATCGATGGCCGGGGCCGACCACCGCGAGCGGCGGCGAAGCCTGCCTGCAGCGTTCCCGCACGAATGGACAGCGCGGCGCAAAACGGCATCCGGCCGGAAGCTCGGCCATGCTCGGCACCATGCCCTCGATTGCGGCGAGCTCCTCGGCCTTCGCATCGAGACGGGGAATAGAGCCAAGGAGCCCGATTGTGTAGGGATGCTGCGGGGTCGCAAACAACGCATCGACCGGCGCGTATTCAACGATCTCGCCCGCATACATGACGGCGACCTGGTCGCAAATCTCGGCAACCACCCCGAGATCGTGGGTAATGAGAATAATCGCGATGCCGGTCGAAGTTTTTAGACCGCGCATCAGCGCGAGGATCTGCGCCTGAATAGTGACGTCAAGCGCGGTCGTCGGCTCGTCGGCAATGAGGAGTTCAGGATCGCAGGCGAGCGCGAGCGCGATCATGGCCCGCTGCCGCATGCCGCCGGAAAGCCGATGCGGATAATCGTCGATGCGCTGCTCGGGGGACGGAATTTTGACGAGCCCCAGCAATTCGATGGTTCGCGCCCGCGCCTCACCTCGCGACAGGCCGCGGTGGCGGACCAGGCTCTCGGCAATCTGTTCGCCAATCGAATAGGACGGATTGAACGACGTCATCGGTTCCTGGAAGATCATGGCCAGCCGATCGCCGCGCAGATTGCGCATCGCGCGATCTGATAAAGAGAGCAATTCGGCGCCATCGAACCGAATGCGGCCCGACACTTCGGCCGAAACTTTCGGCAACAATCCCATCACCGATAGAGCGGTGACGGTCTTGCCGCAGCCTGACTCACCGACAAGACCCAAAGTCTGGCCGCGCCCAATTGTCAGATCGAGGCCGTCAACCGCGTGAGCAGCGGTGCCGCGGTCGCCATGAAAAATGACCTTGAGATTTTCGATTTCCAAAAGCGGATCGGAGGCGCTCACGAAGTACGCTCGTGGGCTTGCGCGAGCTTACTCTCGATGACGTCGCGATCGGTGATGCCGACGCGGTCGCTTCGGCTCGGCAGCATGCGCATGAAATGCACGAAGCGCTCCCGGCTTACGCTTTCAAGGCGCTCAAGCTCGGCAAGCGGATCGACGTGATCGTCGACACGCAGGTTGAGATCCGGCCATTCTTCCTCGCCGCAGACGATAAGCGCTGCGGATTGCTTGCCGCGTTTGTCGCCGCCCACGGCCTCTCCGGCGCGCATCGCCGCGATCAGGCGGCGCGGAAAGGACAGCGCCGCGTTCCTTGCATAGGCGGCTGCCGTGTCCTTAATGACGCCTGCGCCCGCGAGCATGTTGCCGGCAACCGAGAAATCGTCGCCGGCCAAGTGGCCGCACCAATCCACGCAGCTCTTTCCGGTATGGGCGGCCGTGCCGCCCTGCGCGTCGATCGCATGGACCTGGCGATGGTCGCGGCCTGCATCTGCGGCGATGACCGCGGCAACGACCTCTTTCGCGCTGGCGCCCTGTTCCAGGAGGCGCAGCCCGTCGGTGCCGTAAAAAACGTTGACCAAAGCTTGTGTCGCGATCGCGCCGATGTTCGATTTGAGATGCGGCGCCAGCGCACCAACGGCAAAGAAGCGCGTGGCAACTGCGATCCCGAATTGCCCGGTATTCTTATCGCGCGCGATGATCGACCAAGTCATGCCGGACCGCGGACCAAAGACGATGCGGCGCGATCACCGCTGCACGATGACCGTCGCGCCAATCTTGGCACGATTATACAAATCGACGATGTCATCGTTGGACATACGAATGCAGCCCGAAGACACACCGCCGCCGAGCTTCCAGGGTTCGTTGGTCCCATGGATGCGATAGAGCGTATCGCCGAGATAAAGCGCCCGCGCGCCGAGCGGATTTTCCGGCCCCCCCGCCATATGATGGGGCAGATACGGCATCCGCCGCAGTTCATCTGGCGTGGGCGTCCAATCCGGCCATTCGCGCTTGGCGGCAACTGTACTGACGCCCGACCAGGCATAGCCCTCCATGCCGACGGCTATGCCATAGCGAATGGCCTTGCCGCCGCCGAGCACGTAATAGAGCCGCCGTTGGCTGGTGCTGACGACGATGGTTCCGGCGCCGTGCGTCGCGGGATAGTCGACCACTTCGCGTGGAATGGTGCCATAAACTACGCCGAACGGGGTCTGAAACGACCACACTTGGCCGGAGCTCTGCGAAAAGGGCGCACTATTCGCAGCACAGGCGCCAAACAATGAACCGGCGATAATTATGGCGAGTAGGCCAATGGTTTTCACGATGCTTCCCCCTCCACCCATTCCGACGTCAAAAATGGCAGGCCCCGATCAGACCGTGCGGATTTTTGTAGCGCAAAACATGGCTACGATTAGGCGCAATATCGGCTTTACCACCGAAAGCCTGGCAGATCATGCTGTCGTGGCCCGCGGCATCTTCGTTGAAAAAAGTGGACGGTTTAAATCACCAAGAATTCTCTGGCGCTCCCTAGGGGAGACTGCGGGCAATTTCAGAAATGCCGATAAATCCGAAAGAAATCACATCACCTGCTCGCTGAGTGATACCACCCTGTTATCCCACTCACAATCATCTTCAGCATCGTCAGCCACTACAACGCCAGTCCACGCGAGACCGCATTAAGCGGCGGATCGGCCTTGGTGCGCTCGCTGATCAGGCCAGCCAACGTCAGCCGCTCGGCTGCTGTCGCGGTTGCACGTGGCGAGCTGAGGGTGGACCACAATACGAAGGTCAAATGAGCCTCATACGCTGGCCCATTCGGCCAAAAAAGGCCCCCGATCCTCACTTCGCAACCTGCGGATTAAAGCCGCAAATGCTTGCGTGGGGTCTGGGACTGACACAAATGAGTAAGTGGCGTATTGGCGTTGATGGCCTCGCAAGCCCAAGAGTTAGTTAAGTTAGACCACGCGGGATTGTAGTTAAGTTAGACCACGTGGGATTGCAGTAAAGGATTGCGCCGGTCACTAATAAGGCGCAGCGTCATCGGCAGCAGTGAGGCGTCGATGACTGAGAGACCAATCGCGCTCCCGCCGGAAGGGCAGAGAGGGACGCAAGTCATAGCCTTCCAAAAGATGTCCGTAAAGCGCTCGGGCGCGGGGGTGGACGCGGGCGCAGAGCGTTTGGCCAGCCTGCTGACACTGTCTTATGAACCAATGCTGGTGTGGCAACTAAATGGGCCGATCGAATTCTGGAACACAGGGGCCGAGCGGCTTTATGGCTTTGCGCCTGAAGAGGCGATTGGGCACAGCAGCCACGCTTTGCTTCAAACAAAGTTCCCGGTCGAGTTTACCGAGTGGATTACACAACTTCAAAGTGAACGGTTCCGGTCGGGCGAACTGCGTCATATCTGCAAGGATGGCCGTGAAGTCATTGTAGAAAGCAGGCAGCAACTGCTCAGTGACGGGACGGTGATTGAAGTCAATCGCGACGTTACGGCGCGCAAGCAAATCGAAGCCGATCTTCGCGAGAGTGAACAGCAATTGCGTTGGTTGGCATCAATCGTACAGTCTAGTGACGATGCAATTGTAAGCAAAAATCTCGACGGCATTATCACCAGCTGGAACAGGGGTGCAGAGCGGGTATTCGGCTACACTGCCGAAGAGGCCATAGGCAAGCCGATCACAATCGTCATCCCGCAAGACCGGCAGGATGAAGAGCGCAAAATATTGACGCGCATCAGACGGGGCGAGCGTATCGAACACTTCGAAACCGTACGGCAGCGTAGGCACGGCAGTTTGATATGGGTATCTCTAACAATTTCTCCCGTCAAAAATGCGGAAGGCAAAATCGTCGGAGCGTCTAAAATCGCGAGGGATATTACAGAACAGAAACGAACCAGCGATCAAATCACCACATTGGCGCGAGAAGCAGAACACCGAAGCAAGAACTTACTCGCGACTGTGCAGGCAACCGTCAATCTTTCTCAGTCCGACACTTCTGAAGGTTTGAAACGAGCAATTGAAGGGCGCATCCAAGCGCTCGCAAATGTTAACTCGTTGTTTGTTGATAGCCGCTGGATTGGGGCCGAATTATCGACCATCGCGACACGAGAGTTTGCCCCGTAC
>DATAYT010000040.1:0-2145 GCA_036272395.1 Xanthobacteraceae bacterium | reverse complement strand
GGCGCTTCATTCGATCACCTCGTCTCAATTCCGCTCCCGGTATCCGCGATCGAAACAAGGACCGCAATATGTTCGTTAATTTTGGATGCAATGGATAGCACGCGAGGTTCCGATGCTGAACCATCGCCTCGATTGCATCAGGCTCATCAATAACAAGAACGGCTCGGGGCAACTGAGCTGGGTGCGCGCATAGTGCGGTCTGCCGCGCCGCGTGTTTTCCATCATTGCCAAGCGGGAACGAATGTCATCGCCGCGGATTGAGACCGCAGCGATGGAGTTCTGCCAATGAAGACTTTTCTCAGCTGCGCCGCTTTGGCGCTTGCAATCGCTTTGATGAGCGCTCCTGCCGACGCGAAGGGCTGTCTTAAAGGTGCGGCCGTCGGTGGCGTCGCGGGCCATGTCGCCGGTCACCACGGCTTTATCGGCGCGGCCGCTGGTTGCGTGATCGGGCATCACGAGGCGAAGAAAAACGAGAGAAACGAAAAGAACAACGCCAATCAGCCGCAGTGATCATCAGCCGCGCCGAAGGGCTCATTCCGCTTTGATGCCGGCGGCCTTGATGATCGGCCACCATTTCTCCACTTCGCCTTTTTGAAAGGCATAAAGCGCTGCCGGCGTCTGCTGCTGGCGCGGATAAATCTCCTGCGCCAGATCGAGGAGCTTCTTGCGCGTGTCCGCATCCTCAAGTGCGGCGACGATCGCGGCGTTGAGCTTGGCGATGATCGGTTTCGGCGTGCCTTTCGGCGCCCACAGCGCGTGCCAAAACGAGAAATAGAATCCCGGCAGTCCCGCTTCGTCGGTGGTGGGAATGTCCGGCGCCACCGCAATGCGCTCCTTCGCGGTCACCGCATAAGCCTTGAGGTCGCCAGATCGCACATGGGTGAGTGAAACCGCGGGCGTATCAAGCTGGATGTCGGTGATGCCGGCGAGCAGGTCCTGCGTCGCCAAACCGGCGCTGCGGTACGAGATCATCTGCCATTTGACCCCGACCAGTTGCTCCATCAAGACGCCCGCCACGTGGCTTGGGCTGCCGACGCCGGATGTTCCCATGGTCGCCTTGTCGGGATTGGCCTTAAGCCAGGCGACCAGCTCTTTGAGATTGTTGGCCGGCATGGTCTTGCGGGCGTCGATCAGGAACGGCTGGGTGGCGACGAGCGCGACCGGCGCGAAATCGTTCAAGAGATCGAAATCGAGCGCGTAGATCGCGCCATTGGCGACATTGGTTCCCCACATGCCCCACAGCACCGTGTAACCGTCCGGCGCGGCGCGCGCGGCGCGGGTCACGCCAATCGTGCCGGCGGCGCCGGCGGTGTTCTCCACGACGACCGGCTGGCCCAGCGTCGGCCGCATGCCTTGCGCGATGATCCGCCCCAGTGTGTCGGTCGAGCCGCCCGGCGCCAGTGGCACCACCATAATGATCGGGTGCGACGGATAATCGTCGGCGCGCGCCGGCAGTATTGCTATCGCGAAGCAAATGGCTGCCGCTGCAACAGCCGTAACATGCTTGACCGTCATCGGCGCTTCACCCTCCGCGAGGCATGCGTCCATCATGCCATAGAGGACCGGCGTCAAAGTGGAAATCCGCCGCTCTTTGTCGAGCACGTTGCCGCGCATTGTGTTGCCGCGGGTGGTGAATCGTGGTTCAGTTGTTGTCGCGTTCTTGGATCACATGCCTTATCGTCGGACAGAAAATGTCGAGCGGCGGCTCGCGGCCCGGCACGCCGCAATCATCGCTGCGGCGCGCGAAGCGGCAAGCGAAGGCGGCATGGCGGCGGTGCAAATCGCTGCGGTGGCGCAGCGCGCCGGCATCGCCGCTGGAACGGTTTATCGCTATTTTCCCGGCAAGACCGATCTGATCGCGGCCATGCTTGCGGAAATTTCCGAGCGCGAGATCGGCGCGTTGCGGCGCGCGGCGACGAACGCGCCGGGTCCCTTATCGACGCTCGCTTGCGTGATCATGAGCTTTGCCGCGCGGGTGCTGCGCCATCGCCGGCTCGCTTTCGCGGCGATCTCCGAACCGGTCGACGCCGCGCTCGATCCGATCCGGCTGAAATTCCGGAAATTGCTGGCCGCCGAATTTGCGCGCCGCATCGCCGCCGCGATCGAAAGCGGCCATCTGCCAGAACAGGACGTGACGCTCGCCGC
>DATAYT010000039.1:0-7675 GCA_036272395.1 Xanthobacteraceae bacterium | reverse complement strand
GCTACTACAGCGGCGAGGAAATCCTCACCTGTCACGAGGCCGGCATTGCCGTGACACTTCCCAAACCGATGACCTCTGGCATTGAGGCAAAGGCTCGCTTCGGCAAGCAGGACTTCGTCTATCTCAGCGATGAAGATGTGTATCGTTGTCCGGCTGGCGAAAAGCTGAATTACCACTACACGAACGAGGAGGACGGGCAAAAGTTGCGGCGCTATTGGACCAATGCGTGCTGCGACTGTGCGCTCAAGCCTCGCTGCACGACTGGCAAGGAGCGGCGGATCGCGCGCTGGGAGCATGAGCATGTGCTGGAGGCCGTACAGAAGCGCCTCGACAAGAACCCGCAGGCCATGCGTCAGCGCCGCGAGACCGCCGAACATCCCTTCGGCACACTGAAGATGCGGATGGGGGCGACGCACTTCCTGATGAAGCGCCTGCCGAAGGTCGCCACCGAAATGGCGCTACACGTACTCGCCTACAACCTCACTCGCGTGATCAACATTATGGGCATTCAGCCGCTGATGGTCGCGATCAGGGCATAATCAAAGTCGGAAAAATAGCTCAAGTCGCCACGTCGCCCAGTTACGACCGCTCGCAGCAAATGTTTTGACACGGCCAAGACCCGCAACGGACATTCCTAAGCGCCGTCTCGATTACTCATTCGCGCACGCAAGCAGCGCTGTTGTAGGTCAGCCACTCTGACATCTTCAGACAGTTTTTCTGGGTTAAGTGACGTCTGTCGCTGACCTGGGGAAGTGGTGATCAGGCCGGTCGCGTAATTGAAGTTACTTTTAATCGCGCTGTCTTGTCCCCTTTACGCCTGTCTTGATCCCGCCGAGAATGCCCGCTGTGGGGGAGCGCAGTGGCGAACGACACGGTGCTGGAGACGGAAGATCTAAGT
Source organism: Xanthobacteraceae bacterium (assembly GCA_036272395.1). GTDB lineage: Bacteria > Pseudomonadota > Alphaproteobacteria > Rhizobiales > Xanthobacteraceae > BOG-931. The sequence continues at coordinate 6,777 of DATAYT010000039.1, read as the reverse complement.
AAGGACTTCGCCGGTTTTGTCGCGGTGCGCGGCGTCAATCTGCGCGTCGCGCGCGGCAGCATTCATGCCATGATCGGCCCTAACGGCGCCGGCAAAACCACCTGCTTTAATCTTTTGAGCAAGTTCTTAACCCCGAGCCGCGGCCGCATCATGTTTGACGGCCGCGACATCACCGCGCTTCGGCCGGCCGATGTGGCGCGCCTGGGCATGGTGCGCTCGTTCCAGATTTCCGCGGTGTTTCCGCACTTAACCGTGATCGAGAATGTGCGCATCGCGCTGCAGCGCGGGCGCGGCGGCTCGTTCGATTTTTGGCGCTCGAAAAATGCACTGCATGCGCTCGACGAACGCGCGCTGGCGCTGATCGCGGACGTCGGGCTTTCCTCGTATCCCAACGTGCTTGCGGTCGAGTTGCCTTATGGACACAAGCGTGCGCTTGAAATCGCAACCACGCTGGCGCTCGATCCACAACTTTTATTGCTGGACGAACCGACCGCCGGCATGGGGCATGAAGATATCGGCCGCATCAGCGCCCTGATCAGATCCGTCGCCGCCACGCGCACGGTCTTGCTGGTTGAGCACAATCTTTCCGTCGTCGCCGATTTGTGTGACCGCATCACTGTGCTCGCGCGCGGCCGGGTTTTGGCCGAAGGCGATTATGAGACGGTGTCGAACGACCCGGCGGTGCGCGAAGCTTATCTGGGGACCGGCCATGCCTGAGAAAAATCTGCCGGCGCCGGCCATGCTTGCGGTGAAGGATCTCCAGGCGTGGTACGGCGAGTCGCATATTCTCCACGGCGTCACCTTCGAGGTGCGCGCCGGCGAAGTGGTCACGCTTTTGGGTCGGAACGGCGTCGGCAAAACCACGACGCTCAAAGCGATCATGGGGATTGCCGAGCAGCGCCAAGGCTCGGTGCGTTTCGAGGGCCGCGAACTGACCGGACTGGCGTCGGATGCGATCGCGCGCGCCGGCATTGCCTTCTGTCCGGAAGAGCGTGGAATTTTTTCCAGCCTCGACGTGCGCGAGAATCTCTTTCTGCCGCCGCAGGTGCGCCCTGGCGGGCTCGAGATCGATCGTATCTACGCCCTGTTCCCCAATTTGCGCGAACGGCTCAAAAGCCAGGGCACCAAATTGTCGGGTGGCGAACAGCAGATGCTGGCCGTCGCCCGCATCCTGCGCACCGGAGCGCGGCTATTGCTGCTGGACGAGCCGACCGAAGGGCTCGCTCCGGTCATTATCCAGCAAATCCGCGAGACCGTCGGTATGCTCAAAGCGCAGGGCTTTACCATCCTTCTCGTTGAACAGAATTTTCAGTTCGCCGCCACGGTGGCCGACCGGCATTACATCATGGAGCACGGCCGGGTGATCGACCAGTTCACGACCCCCGAATTAAAGGCGAATACGGAAAAACTGCACGACTATCTCGGAGTTTGATATAGGCTTGGGCCAAGGCCGAACGGCCGCATCGTCTAGGGAGGAACTTATGAGACTCATTGCATTTTTGACCTTCACGGCCGCCGCTGTGTTCGGCACCGCCGCGCAGGCCCAGGTCAATGTCAAAATCGGCGTGCTCAACGACATGTCGAGTCTGTACGCCGATATCAGCGGGCCAGGCTCGGTCACCGCGGCCAAGATGGCGGTCGAGGACTTCAATCCCGCCGCGCACGGCATGAAGGTCGAAATCGTCAGCGCCGACCATCAGAACAAGCCGGACGTCGGTTCGAACATCGCGCGGCAATGGTTCGACGTCGACCATGTCGACGTCATTGTCGACGTGCCGACATCGAGCGTGGCGCTCGCGGTCAGCGATGTCGCGCGGGAAAAGAATAAAGTCTTCTTGATCTCCGGGGCCGCGAGCTCCGATCTGACCGGTCCCAAATGCACGCCCAATAATGTGCACTGGACCTACGACACCTGGATGCTCGCTAATGGCACCGGCAAGGCACTGGTGAAAACCGGCGGCGACACCTGGTTCTTCCTGACGTCGGACTATGCGTTCGGGCACGCGCTCGAGCATGATACCGCGGCGGTAGTGACGGCCAATGGCGGTAAAGTGCTTGGTGAGGTCTTGCATCCCCTGAACACGCAAGACTTCTCCTCATTCCTACTCCAGACGCAAGCATCCAAAGCCAAGATCATCGGGCTGGCCAATGCCGGCGGCGATACCATCAATGCGATCAAGCAGGGCGCCGAGTTCGGCATCACCGCGGGCGGGCAGCAATTTGCCGGCTTGCTGGTCTTTGTGACCGACGTCAATGCGCTGGGATTAAAGACAGCACAGGGCCTAGTTCTGACGGAAACCTGGTACTGGGATATGAACGACGCCAACCGCGCCTGGACCAAGCGCTGGCAAGCCGAAAATGCCGGAAAATTGCCCTCCATGGTCGTGGCCGGCGTCTATGCGGAGACCCTGCATTACCTGAAAGCGGTCGCCACGCTTAAAAGCCCCGCCGATGGCAAAGCCGTGGTCAACCAGATGAAGGCGCTGCCGACCGAGGATCCATTGTTCGGCAAGGGCTACATCCGGGCTGACGGACGCAAGATTCATCCGGCCTATCTCTTCCAGGTGAAGAAGCCTGAGGAATCCAAATATCCGGGCGACGATTACATCCTGCGCGCCACGATTCCGGCGGAAGAGGCGTTCCGTCCGCTCAAGGACGGTAACTGCCCAATGGTCACGAACTGACGGCTGCTACCTCTCCCCGCCTCGGCGGGGAGAGGTTTCTCAACCGCCCCTGATGTTTGAAATCTTCGGTGTTCCATCGCAGGCGCTGTTCGGGCAGCTTTTGCTGGGCCTGATCAACGGCTCGTTCTATGCGCTGTTGAGCCTAGGGCTCGCCGTCATCTTCGGCATGCTCAACATCATCAACTTCACCCACGGCGCGCAATATATGATGGGCGCGTTCGCCGCGTTTCTGCTATTGCGCCACGCCGGCATCGGCTATTGGCTGGCGCTTCTCATTGTTCCGGTTATCGTCGGTGCGACCGGCGTCGTCATCGAGCGTCTATTCCTCAAGCGCATCCAGAAGCTCGATCATCTTTATGGCCTTATTCTCACGTTCGGCCTGGCGCTGATCATCGAAGGCCTGTTTCGCAATTATTATGGATCGTCGGGCCAGCCCTACGGCGTGCCGGAATCGCTGCAAGGCGGCCGCAATCTCGGCTTCATGTTTCTTCCCAATTACCGCGCCTGGGTCATTGCGTTTTCGCTCCTGGTGTGCCTTTGCACCTGGTTTGCGATCGAGCGCACCCGGCTTGGTTCTTACTTGCGCGCCGCGACCGAAAACCCGGCTTTGGTCCGCGCTTTCGGCATCAACGTGCCGCGCATGGTGACGCTCACTTATGGCTTCGGCGTCGGGCTTGCGGGACTCGCGGGCGTGATGGCGGCGCCGATCTATAACGTGTCGCCGCAAATGGGTTCCGACATCATCATCGTGGTGTTCGCGGTCGTCGTCATCGGCGGCATGGGCTCGATCATGGGCGCGATCGTCACCGGCTTCACGCTCGGTATCGTCGAGGGGTTGACCAAGGTGTTCTTCCCCGAAGCCTCGAACACGGTGATCTTCGTGATCATGATTATCGTGCTGCTTGTTCGCCCGGCGGGGCTGTTCGGACGGAGCGCGTAATGGCAACGCTTGCGGCGGCGGCGCCGGTTCGGCGCGAAACGCAATGGAGCCTTGCCGTCGCCGGCGCCGCGCTGGTCATTTTCCTCGTCGCCGCGCCATTCGCGCTTTATCCGGTCTTCATCATGAAGGCCTTGTGCTTTGCGCTATTCGCCTGCGCCTTCAATCTTTTGATCGGCTATGTCGGCCTGGTGTCGTTCGGGCACGCCTTGTATTTCGGCTGGGCCGGGTATCTCGCCGCCCACGCCGCAAAGGTCTGGGGATTGCCTCCGGAACTCGCGGTGCTCGCCGGCACGGCGACCGGAATGGCGCTCGGCCTGATTGCAGGCATGGTCGCGATCCGCCGCCAGGGCATTTATTTCGCAATGATCACGCTGGCGCTGGCGCAGATGATGTATCTCGTCGCGCTGCGGGTCAAAATGACCGGCGGCGAGGACGGCATTCAGGGCGTGCCGCGCGGCCGGCTGTTCGGGACCTTTGATCTCAGCAATGAAATGACGATGTACGCATTTGTCGTCGTCGCCGTACTGGCCGCATTTTTCCTGATCTATCGCATCATCAATTCGCCGTTCGGCGAAGTACTCAAGGCGATTCGCGAAAACGAGCAGCGCGCCGTTTCGCTCGGCTATAAGACCGACGACTACAAGCTCGTCGCCTTCGTGCTCTCGGCAACTTTGGCCGGACTCGCCGGATCGCTGAAGGCGCTGGTCTTCCAGCTCGCCTCGTTGACTGACGTGCATTGGACCATGTCTGGCGAAGTCGTATTGATGACACTGGTGGGCGGGCTCGGCACGATCTTCGGCCCGATCGTCGGCGCCTTTTTGATTGTCGCCATGGAAAATTATTTGGCGCCGTTCGGTCAATGGGTCCTTGTCATTCAGGGTGCGGTATTCGTCATCTGCGTGCTGGCGTTCCGGCGCGGCATTGTCGGCGAGCTGGCGGCGCGCTTGCGGGTGCGGTTGTAGATCGGAAATTACGCAGGAGGTGATCATGGGTGCGAAAGCGCGCTTGAAGGAGCTCGGAATTGTGCTGCCGGAGCTCGGCAAACCGGTCGCGAATTACTTGCCGTACCGGCTCGCCGGACACATTCTTTATCTCGCCGGCCAGGGCCCCCGCGACGCCGACGGTAAACAGCTCACCGGCAAACTTGGCGTCGACATTGGCATTGAGGAAGGCTACCGGCGCGCGCGGCTGGTCGGATTGGGCTTGCTTGCCGCCATGCGTGATGCGCTCGGCTCGCTCGACCGCGTCGATTTCGTCGTCAAGCTCCTTGGCATGGTCAATGCCGCCCCGGACTTCAATGATTCGCCGAAGGTCATCAATGGCTGCTCCGATCTGTTCGTGGAGGTCTTTGGCGATGCCGGCCGGCATGCCCGCTCGGCGGTCGGCAACGTCATGCTGCCCAATCAAATTTCGGTCGAGATCGAGGGCATCGTCGCGGTTAAATCATGATCTGAATCATATTTTTCAGAACTCCTGGACGACCACATAGCCGTTCATTGCGGTTTTCGAATCATTTTGCCCGCTGTTATCAACAAACAAAAAGTCAACGAATAGTCGGCTCGCCGTCGCATTCATTTTTGTTGCTCGAATCGGCAACGCGCGCTGATTATCCACACGCGCCGATTCAACGGCGGCTTGGCTTCCTTCATGTCGGAACGGCAACAAAGTCCGTACGACAGTATCGCCCGCAGATGGCTCGCTTTGGTCGAGCGTCGGCAACAGAACTTCATCGAACTTTGCAATACTGGACGCTGGCGGCATTACTATACGCATGCGCAATTTCTCGATGAGATGCGCAAAATATTGCATCTTCGTAACCAATGGGCGCGGCTTGCCGGCTTGCCGGTCAGCGAGCAGACAAACCTCCAACAAATAGAACTGCAACCAAGCATCAAACAAAGCGATCGACCCAAGCAAGAGCTTGGCGCTCGGCAGCCAACGCCATTGTCGGACAACGCGCTTGCGCAACGGCGGCGGCCCGCGTCGGCGATTTTGGCAGCGGTAGCGGCGCGTCTCTGACACTCTGGACTTAAAGGCGCCAAGCGCTTATCCAAGTGCCCTGTTCAAAAACATAACGTCCACAAGAGCGCCATTGCGCGCTTGAATGTCCCCTTAAGCCCATTCCCTCCAACCATGTGAAGACCGATGCCGAGCGCGCTGTTCTCGCCGATCAAACTTGCCGACCTGATGCTTTCGAACCGAATCGTGGTGTCGCCGATGTGCCAGTACAGCGCCAATGACGGCGTCGCCAATGACTGGCACCTGACGCATCTCGGCATGCTGGCCAATTCCGGCGCCGGCTTGCTTGTGGTCGAAGCCACCCATGTCGAACGCCACGGCCGCATCACCCACGGCTGCCTCGGGCTCTATTCGGACGCCTGCGAAGATGCGCTTGCCCATATCGTCGCGCATTGCCGGCGGGTCGGAACGGCGAAGCTCGGGATTCAGCTCGCACATGCCGGACGCAAAGCTTCCGCGCAGCGGCCATGGGAAGGCGCCAAGGCGTTGCCGCCGAGCGAAGATCCGTGGCCCACCATCGCGCCGTCGGCGCTGCCGTTCGGCCCGGGCTGGCACACCCCGCGGGCGATGAACGAAGAAGACATGGCGCGGGTACGTGCCGATTTTGCCGGCGCCGCCAAGCGATCGGTGCGGCTCGGTTTTGACGCCATCGAGCTGCACTTCGCGCACGGTTATTTGCTGCACAGTTTCGTCTCGCCGCTGTCGAACAAGCGCAACGACGAGTTCGGCGGCTCGTTCGAGGGCCGCATGCGCTTTCCGCTGGACGTAGTGCGCGCCACCCGTGCGGTCGTGCCGCGCGGCATCCCGCTCGGCGCCCGCATCACCGGCACCGATTGGGTCGAGGGCGGGTTGACCGCCGACGATGCCGTCAGAATGGCGAAGGCGCTTAAAGGGGCTGGTCTCGATTACGTGGATATTTCCTCGGCCAACATCACCCCGGAAAGCCGCTGGCCGAACGATCCCGGATTCAATGTTCCGATCGCCGAGCGGGTGCGACGCGAAACCGGCCTGCCGGTTCGCGTTGTCGGCATGATCGTCAACGCCAAGCAGGCCGAAGCCATCGTCGCCGAGGGCAAGGCCGATATGATCGCAATGGCGCGCGCCTTTCTCGACGATCCGCATTGGGCTTGGCAT
>DATAYT010000038.1:0-8756 GCA_036272395.1 Xanthobacteraceae bacterium | reverse complement strand
ATGGACGAGCTGATCGCGCTGGCGCGCGCGCAGCCGGGCAAGCTCAACGCCGCCGCCGCCACCGGCAATTCGGATTTTCTGATCTTCGGTTTCATCAAATCGATGGGCTTGCAGATCGCGAAAGTACCGTATCGCGACATCATGCAGGCACCAAACGATCTCGCCGAGGACCGCATCCAGGTTCTTTCCAGCTCGCTCGCGGTCGCCCAGCCAATGATGCGCGCCGGTCGCATCAAGGTTCTTTTGGTGACCAGCAAACAGCGCGCGCTCGGTGCTCCGGAGCTGCCGACCGCGGCCGAGGCCGGATACCCGGCGCTGACCATGGAGACCGCGGGCGGATTATTTGGGCCGCCGCAAATGCCGCCGGAATTGCGCGAGAACATTGCCGGCGAATTGCGCAAAATTGCCGAGCAAGATCCGATCATCGGCCAGCGGCTCGCCGATACCGGACAGATCATGACGCTGCGCGGACCTTCCGACTTCGCCCGCAGCGTCGCGGAGCAAAACGATCAACTCGCTGCGATTGCCAAGATCCTTGGCCTTCATGGCGCGCAACCACGCTGATCGGGTCCGCCGGCCGAGGCCCGCTTTGCAGGGACCGCGGATTAAACTCGGGCATGGTCTGTATCGCGCGGCTCGGATAAATTTGAGCGAGCTTGGTGCGGCGGCTCGCGCCGAGGCGGGAGCCTCGCAGCGGGCGGTTTGGGCCCAAGCTCATTGGAGCCAACATGCGCTTGCGCCACTGCCACAATTTTCGTGATTTCCGCGAATTGGCGCGGCGACGATTGCCGGGTCCAATCTTTGATTACATCGCCGGTGGAGCAGATGACGAAGCAACGCTGCGCCAGAACACGGCGAGCTTTGAACGTTGCGACCTGGTGCCCAATGTGCTGCGCGGCGTGGAAACGCTGGATCTTTCAGTCGGTGTCATGGGCCAAAAGCTGGCAATGCCGGTCTATTGCTCGCCGACGGCGCTGCAACGGCTATTCCACTACGACGGCGAGCGCGCGGTGGCGGCAGCTGCGGCAAAATTCGGAACGATGTTTGGCGTATCTTCGCTTGGCACGGTCAGTCTCGAAGAATTGCGCAAGGCCTATGACACGCCACAGGTTTATCAGTTCTATTTTCACAAAGATCGGGCGCTCAACCACGCCATGATGCAACGCGCCAAACAGGCCGGCGTCAACATCATGATGCTGACGGTCGACAGCATTACCGGCGGAAACCGTGAGCGCGATCTGCGCACCGGTTTTTCCATTCCCTTTAAGCTCACATTGGACGGAATGTTTCAGTTCGCGATCAAGCCGATGTGGGCGATCAATTATCTGACCCATGAAAAATTCAAAATGCCGCAGCTGGATGAATTTGTCGACATGAGCGGCGGGGCGATGTCGATCGGACGCTACTTCACGGAAATGTTCGACCTTTCGATGAAGTGGAATGATGTGGCGGAAATGGTCCAAGTTTGGAACGGTCAATTCTGCCTGAAAGGCATCATGTCGGTGGCAGATGCAAAACGTGCCGTCGAGATCGGTTGCACCGGCATCATCTTGTCCAATCACGGTGGCCGACAGCTCGATGGCTCACGATCCGCATTCGACCAGCTTGCTGAAATCGTCGACGCCGTGGGCGACCGCATAGACGTGATGATGGACGGCGGAGTTCAGCGCGGAACGCATGTTCTCAAGGCGCTTTCGCTGGGCGCCAAAGCCGTGGGTGTCGGACGTTACTATCTTTTCCCGCTGGCGGCGGCCGGTCAGCCGGGCGTCGAGCGGGCCTTAAGCCTCATGCGGACTGAGATTGAGCGCGATATGAAGCTGATGGGCTGCGCTTCCATCGGTCAACTGTCACGCGCGAATTTGCGCTTCCGCTAGCGCATGATCCGGAAAAGTGGATACCGGTTTTCCGAAAAGATCATGCGCAAACAAGAAACTAAAGCGAAACAGCGATTCAACTTAAAATCATATCGCTTTAGTTACCGGCCTTTCCAGCAATCCGAGCGCGCGGCGCAATGCTTGCGCGGCCACCTCGCGCTCGATCTCAAGCCGAAGATGCGCCCGCCACAATCGGGCTCGCAACCGGTATCCGCCGCACGCTTGCAACCTCGCTCCCCATGCCGCGGATGCGCGCGATCGCTTCGCCAACCGGCTCGACAACGACAGCCACATGGAAAGCATTGGCGTGCACGAGGCTGTCGCGGTCGCGTGCGATCGCCACGTGTCCGGCCCAGAAAATCAGATCGCCGCGCTGCAGCTTGAACGATGAGGCTTTGTGATCGAGCGCGCTGCCCAGCGCGCGTTCCTGCATGTCGCTGTCGCGCGGGCATTGCAGGCCGCATGCGGACAGCGCGAGCTGGACGAGCCCGGAGCAATCCAGGCCGAGCGCGGTCTTGCCGCCCCACAAATAGGGCGTACCGACAAATCGCTCCGCCACCGCGACGAAATCCCGCTCGTTATTGCCGATTGGCGCGAGATGCGCCGCCGGCACGTAACCGCCCGACGGCGTAATCGCCAGGCGATCCTCTACCCTTGCAATATTGAGCGCGGCGCCGAACGGCAACGCTTCGACGGGCGGCAATTTGATCGAGGGTCCGGGAAAAACCAATGTGCGCAACGCCGCGACTCTATGCGTCGGCAACGGACCCGGCGGCGCCAGCGCCGCGCTCGGAAGCCAGCCGACATAATTATCGGCAGCAAGTTGGCCCCAGGCCCAGCCTTCGGCATTGGCGTCGTAGACCGTGACGCGCTCGCCCTTGAGCGCCTCGGTGTCGAGCGGCGCGTCAGGCCGCGGCTCGCGGCGAAGCGGCGCCTGCGGCGCAATCACCTCCATCGCGCGCCCTTCGACAAAGCGGGCCGCTTTCACCTTGCCCTCGAGATGTTGGCCGCGACATCGGCGCGCCATGGCGTCAGGCGCCGATCAAAAGACGGCATCGGTTCAGCCATGGCGCGCGGCCAGCAATGCATAGAGCGCGCGCGCCACCTGACATTCGCCGCCTTCCGGACGGCCCGATTTGGCGGCAGCCGTCCAGGCGAACAGATCGAAATGCACCCAGGAGTCCGTACTGACGAAACGGCGCATGAAGAGCGCCGCGGTAATGGCGCCGCCCTGGCTGCCGCCGACATTGTTGATGTCGGCCACCTTGGATTCGAGCATCGATTCATAGGGCCGCCACAGCGGCAGCCGCCACAGCGGATCGTTCTCGGTTGTGGCCGCGCGCATCAATTCATCGGCGAGGTGATCGTCGTCGGTGAAGAAGGCCGGCACATCCGGTCCGAGCGCGACGCGCGCCGCGCCGGTGAGCGTTGCGAAATCGGCGATCAGCGCCGGCTTGTCCTCGTCAGCGAGCGCCAGCGCGTCGGCGAGGATCAGCCGGCCTTCGGCGTCGGTATTGCCGATCTCAACGGTGATCCCTTTGCGCGAGGTGTAGATATCGCGCGGGCGGAAGCTCGATCCGGCGATGGCGTTTTCGACCGCCGGGATCAAGACCCGCAGCCGTATTTTCAGCCCGCCGGCCATGATCATATGCGCCAGCGCCAGCGCGGTCGCCGCGCCGCCCATATCCTTTTTCATGTTGAGCATCGCGGTCTCCGGCTTGATGTCGAGACCGCCGGTGTCGAAGCAGACGCCCTTGCCGACAAGCGTCACCCGCGGGTGATTGGCCTCGCCCCAGGCCAGGTCGATCAGCCGCGGCGCGGCGGCGGCGGCGCGGCCGACCGCATGGATCAGCGGAAAATTTTGCTCCAGCAATTCGTCGCCGACCACGGCGGTGATCGTCGCGGCGTGGCGCGCGGCCAGCTTGCGCGCCGCCTGTTCGAGCTGCGCCGGACCCATGTCATTGGCCGGGGTGTTGATGAGATCGCGCGCCAGCGTCACGCCCTCGACGATGTGCTCAAGCTCCTCGCGGGCAATGTTTTGCGGCAGATCGAGCTTGATCGATCGCGGCTCGGTTTTGCGATAGCGCGTGAAACGATAGGCGCCGAACGCGAAGGCGAGCGCGGCGAGCCGCGCATCGGGCGGCTCATTGGCGAAACGGTAGGCGCCGTCCGGCAAATGCTGCGGCAGCCGGCCGGCCAGGAAAGGGTCCTTGGCGCCGTTCTTGACGCCGTTCTTGGCGTCGTTTTTGACATTGTCCGCGTCCTCGACGCCGAACAGAACGCCGCCGAGCGCAGCGCCAGCGCCGCCTTTGCCCGGTAGCAAAAGATAGCGCCCGGCCTTGGGTTCAAAGCCCGCGGCTTGCGCGAACGCGCTGGCCTCCGCGCCGATCGAGCGCTGCACGTCGGGGTAGTTCGCGCTGGTGACGAACCAGATCGGAACCGCCTCCGCCGAACCGCGTGCTCTGAAAATCGAATCCATCGATCGTCCTTGCGCGAAAGTTCTCGCGCGAAACTCTGCGCGACAATCACGCTCTGCTAGCATGCCGGCCGATGGACGTGAAGCAAAGGCCGGGATTTGATGGCCCAGCTCGCGATGTTTCGCTCCGATCGCGTCGCGCTTTGAGTGCTCAATGCGCTAGCGGGTCGGGACGAACCTGGATGTGTACGGCAAGCGGCGGCATGCCTTTGCCACCCTCCTTGAGCCACGGCGTCCGGTCGCCCTCCGACGACCACAGGCCCCTGCCCTTCCAACCGGCTTGCGGATCGTCGATGCGGGCGTCGAGACCCTTGGCATAGAAGCCGAGCGGATAGGGCACGCGCAGCGTCACCATCCTGCCGTCGACCAGCGCCGCGAAGCCATCGTTTTCATTGGCGGTCGAGATCGGCACGTCAATGCCGAGACCGACCGCATTGTGCTGATCGACCCAGGTGTAGTAGCTCGCCTCGGCGCTGTTGTCGCCGATGCCGGCAAAACCCGGGCCCGGATATTTGTAGAAAGTCCAGCCTTCCGGGCAATGATCGCCGGTTGCGCTTGGGCCGTTGAGCGGATCTTTGCATTTGGAGCGATCGAAGCTGCCGAGATGGCCGCTTGCGAGCGAAACCCACACCACGCCCTTGGAATCGATGTCGCCGCCGCGCGGACTGAAGCCCGGCATTGGAATGGCGTAGAACTCCGAGAGCTTGGTCTTCGGGTCGAACCTCAGCACACCGGGCCGGCCGGTGAAGACACTGACGGTGTACCAGATCGAACCGTCCACCGGATTCGGCATCACCGCGTAGCTGGCGCCGAACACCCGCATGTCTTTGTTCGGATCCATGGGCTTGCCTGGCTCGGTATATTCGTCGAGCTTGCCATTGCCGTTGGTATCGAGCACGTACGGCGCCCAGCCTTGCGCCTTCTCGGCGTCACCTGTCTCGTCGAAGACTGCGGTGTTGAACCATCCTGCAACCGGGCCGCCGCTCGTCCACAGCGTGTCGTCCTTGTCGAAACCGAACTGCAGGTGATGCGTGCCGAAACAGGTGTCGATGAACGTGAACTTCGCCGTTTTCGGATCGAATATCGCCAATTGCCGCTCATTGGTGTCGAGCGGGAACGCCTTCGCATAAGGATTGTTGGAGCCCTTGCGGCAGAACGCCCGCGTGCCGGGCGCGTGATTGGTGCCGGTCATCCACAGTCTGCCTTTGGCGTCGAACATGTCATTGTGGTTGTTGAATTTGGTGTCCCAAATTTGCTCCATGCCCCAATACGCGGAGGGTGCGAGCGGTTTCTCGATCGCCGAATGTCCCGGGCCAAGGGCTTCGGGCACATCGGCGGCGACCGGCGGCGTGACATAGCTGACCTTCGCCGTTTTCGGATCGAGCACCGGCAGATGATCGGTCGCATATTCCGGCGAGCCGTATAGCGCACCGTAACTGTTCACCGTAGGATTGCGCTTGTCGGACGAAATCAGGTCGTGCAGATATTGCTTCTCGTTGCCCCAGTCCCACGTCGTTACGACAATGTTGCGCTCGATGCCTTGCGGCCGCGGCGGTTTGGCGGACGGCAATTCTCCCTTGGCGATGCGATCGGTCCAGTCGCCGAAATATTTGAACGGAACGCCGCCAAGTTTGCCGGCCAACGGATTGACCATTGAAGGCGACGCCTGACCGGCCTGGACGCGTCGAATCCAGGCCTCTTCGCCGCTTTTAAACTCGCCCAGCGCCGCAGGGATCGTCCGTGTCGACAGCTGACCGAGCTGATGACAGCCGACACAGGCCTGGTTCTTCATCGTCGTCAGCCAATCGGCCTGCGTGACGTTTTCCGGAATATCGCCTTTGCCGCCAAACTGATTCTTGTCCGGGATTTTCAACATCGCGAACCAATAGATCGCCGGATAATATTGTGCGGCGGCGGCATCGTTCGGCGCCGGGGCGGCGGTCAGATTAAGCTGTTGCCCCGGAATGCCGTCGACTTTCGGCGAATCGATCAACCCATAGCCGCGGACCCAGACCTGATATTTCGCCTTTGGCAGATCGGGAATGACATAGCGCCCTTGGTCGTCGGTCACGACCATTTTGGCGTAGCGCGTCGGCAAGTCGCGGGTTTCCGCGATCACCCAGACGCCGGCTTCCGGCCCGTGCGGGCCGGTGACCACGCCGCCGATGTCATCGTTGTCGATCGCAACGCGCGTTTGCGCTTCGAGCCGCGCTGGATTTGTAAGCAAAAATCCGGCGATGGCAATTATTGCCGCCAAACAAGCCCGCCGCATCTGAAATCCTCCCTTACCTAAACTGATCTTCTCTGGATCAGCGATTAAACGTATCCGTTTGGCCCTTACCCACTCACACCCCGTCCAATGTCGCCTTCACGCGCTCCGGCGTAAACGGCACGGTGCGCAGCCGCGCTCCGGTGGCGTCGAACACGGCATTGGCCAGCGCCGCCGCGACCGTCGTACAGGCCGCCTCGCCGGCGCCAACCGGCGGTTCGGTTGGCCGGTCGATCAGCACGATGTCGAGCTTGGGAACGTCCGGGAAACGCAGGATCGGATAGCTCGCCCAATCGATGCTCGTCACCCGCGCACGGTCGAAGCGGACCTCCTCCATCAGCGCACGGCTGAGCGTTTGCAGGATGCTGCCTTCGACCTGCGCCCGCGCGCCGTCCGGGTTGATGATCTGGCCGCAATCGAACGCGCAAGCCACCCGCTCCACTTTGATCCGGCCGCTCGCGCGCTCGACCGCAACCTCCATGCCCATCGCCACATAGCTCTCGCTGTGTTTGTAATGGACATAGGCGAAGCCGCGACCATGCGCGAGCGCCGCATTCGGGTTCGGTGAGGGCGACGGCCGCGATTGCCAATTCATCAGCGCCGCGGCGCGCCGGATCACCTCGACGCCGCGCTTGTCCTCCAAACCGCGCAGCCGGAATTCGACCGGATCGAGCCCGGCCGCGGCGGCGAGCTCGTCGGTGAAGCTCTCGACGGCGAAACAATTGGCCGGCTTGCCCGGCGAGCGGATCGGCGCGGGACGGAGCGGCGCGCGTTTGAGCCAATGGACCAGCACCTGAACACTATCCGCGGCATAGGGCGGATCGGCATTCTGCGAGATCAATCCTGGCTGCAGGCCGCGCACATCGTCGAGCCCGGCTGCTGCCGGCGCCAAGAGCGGAATATCCGGCAATCCCCGCGTCGTCTCCGGCAGCCACATTTCGGTGCGCCAAGCGAGGATGCGCCCACTCGGGTCGACCGCGCCGGAAATATCGAGGAGCTGCGGCGGACCCTTTGGATCCCAGCCATGTTCATCCTCGCGCGACCATTGCACGCGCACTGCACGGCCGACCGCGCGCGAGAGGATCGCAGCATCGGCGGCGGCGTCTTCATGACCGTTCATGCCGTAACATCCGGCTCCTTCGACGTAGATGAGCCGTACCGCTTCCTCAGGCAGGCCAAGGAAGCGCGCGAAGGTTTTGCGATTGCCATGCGTACCCTGTGAGGCGGTCCACACCGTCGCGGAATTATCGGTCACGTCGGCGACCGCGCAGGATGGGCCGATCGAGCCGTGGCTCTGCATCGGCCAAAAATAAGCGGCGTTGCGCGTGATCGCGCCACTGATCGCCGACTGTCCGCGCGAGACCAGGACTTCGTCGGCAACATCGCGATCGGCGCGCAATGTTGCGGCGAGCTTGTCCTGCTCCGGAAGGCCGGCCCCGGCGCTCCATTGCGCGCGCAAAGCGCGGGACGCGCGCACCGCTGTCCATTCATCGTCGGCGACCACGGCGAGAAAATCCTTGATCCGCACCACCTTTGCGCCAGGAAGATCTTTGATCGAGGCTTCGTCGACGGCGATCAGCTTGGCGCCAATTGCCGGCGGCCGGATCACGCGCGCATGCACCATGTCCGGTAGACTGAAATCCTGCATATAGGTGAAGGCGCCCGTGCATTTGGCGGGCACGTCCGGCCGCGGCAGCGATTTGCCAACCAGTGTATAGGTCGCGGGATTTTTGAGCGGCGCTTTCGGATTGAGCTTGAGATTGAAGCTGCGGGCGCCGATGAGATCGGCAAAGCGAATTCCCGCGCCGCCGTTCTTGGGGCCGTTCTTGGGCCGGACCTCGCCTTCGGCAGCGACGAGATCGTCGGGGGCCATACTGAGGCGTTGCGCCGCAAGCGCGATGAGCGCCTCGCGCGCGGTCGCCGCGGCGCGCCTGACCTGCATGCCGCCGCGCTGAATGCCGTTCGAGCCGGACGTGCGCCCCTGGTCCGGCGTGAGGGCCGTGTCGCCTTCGACATATTTGATCTTGTCGACGCCGATCCCGAGCTCCTCACCGGCGATCTGGCGCATGGCGATGCGGAGGCCTTGGCCGAGATCGACCTTGCCGCAAAACAGCGTCACGGTGCCGTCGCCGTCCAC
>DATAYT010000037.1:0-2974 GCA_036272395.1 Xanthobacteraceae bacterium | reverse complement strand
GCGCCAATGTCGGCGCCAAGTGCGACACGCGCATTGTCATATTCTCCCAGAGAAGCCACCCCGCATCGCCGCTTAGAAGATCAAACCCGACAGCTTGGCGCAAGGCGAACGCTGGCGGATGCACAACGGTTTGTCTAAGTTGCCATCAGGCTCCACGCGAGCCTCGTACGATTAAACGGCGAATCGAATATGCCCACCAAGAAATTTGCCGCGATCTCCGCGCTGGCGCTCTCCTTGACGGCTGCTCTAGCCACGGCGATCGCCCATGCGGAGGATTATCCGGCGCGCGTGACCAAAATCGTAGTGCCGTTCCCTGCCGGCGGCACCGCCGACGTCATGCCGCGCGTGATCGCCGAGTGGCTGTCGCGCAAATGGGGCCAGACGGTGATCGTCGAAAACCATACCGGCGCCGGCGGCAATATTGGCGCGGAAGTCGTGGCGAAGTCCGAACCCGACGGCTATACCCTGCTTGCTTCGCCGCCGCCGCCCTTGGTCATCAATCAGAGTCTCTATCCCCATCTTGAATTCGATCCGCAGCAATTCGTGCCAATCATCGTCATGGCGCGGGTGCCAAACGCGTTTGTGGTGAATCCGGACAAAATAGCCGCAAACAACATCAAGGATTTCATCGCCTATGCCCGGGCCAACCCGGGAAAGATCACGGATGCGACCCAAGGCAACGGCACCACCTCGCAGCTGACTTCGGAAATGTTCCAGATGATGGCGCACGTAAAGCTGCAGAACGTGCCATACCGGGGTTCGGCGCCGGCGCTCAACGATCTTGTTGCCGCCAGCGTCGACTGCATGTTCGACAATCTCGGCGTATCATTGCAGCTCGTCAAAGCCGGCAGACTGAAACTCATCGCGGTCGCGTCGCCCCAGCGCATGACGAGCCTGCCCGATGTGCCCGCGATAGCCGAGACCTTGCCCGGCTTCGAGTCCGTCACCTGGTACGCGGTGGTGGCGCCGCCGCGCACCCCTCCCGCGATCATTGAGAAGGTCAACGCCGGCATCAATCAAGCTTTGCACGATTCCAAGGTGCGGAAGCACCTCGCCGATCTTTCAGCGGAACCGGTCGGCGGCACGCCGTTGGAAACCGCAAGTTACCTCAAGAAGGAATCCGAGCGATGGAAGAACGTCATCACCGCCGCGCACGTGACGTTGGATTGAAGTTTGCGGCGTCGTCGGACCAAGTCGGGAGAAACAATGAAGCACAGTGCCGATCGCATTCTTACCACCCATGCCGGCAGCCTTCCCCGCCCGCCGGAACTTCTTGACCTGGTCAAAAGCGGCGACGCCGCCGCCTTGGAGCAAACCGGCAACGCGCAAAGCTTGCGCACCGCTGTGAGCGACATCGTCCGGCGGCAAGCCGCGCTCGGCATCGACGTGATCGACGACGGCGAATACGGCAAACCGAGCTTCGTCAGCTATATCAACGAACGGCTGGGCGGCTACGAAGTCGACACCCGCGCCGGTCCGCGCAATCAGTGGCTAAGCTCGCGCGAAGGGCGCTCCTTCCCCGAATTCTACGCGCAGACCCATCCGGCCTCGACCCATACTCATATGGTCTGCACGGGTCCGATTACCTACAAAGGCCATGCGCAGCTCAAACGCGACATCGATAATCTCAAAGCGGCACTGAAAGGCGTTACAGTCGAAGAAGTCTTTATGCCCGCAATCTCGCCGTCGAACATCGAAGACTGGCAGAAGAATGCCTACTACAAATCGCAAGAGGACTATGTGTTCGCCATCGCCGAGGCGATGCGCGAAGAATACCGAGCGATCGTCGATGCCGGTTTCCTCGTGCAGATCGACGATCCGCGTCTGGTGACCTATTACATCATCCACCCCGAGGCGAGCATCGCGGATTGCCGCAAATGGGCGGAACTGCGCATCGCCGCGCTCAATCACGCCCTGCGCGACATCCCGCCGGAGAAAATCCGTTTTCATACCTGTTACGGCATCAATATGGGTCCGCGGATTCACGACATGGAGCTCAAGGACATCGTCGATCTCATCCTGACGATCCGCGCCGGCGCCTATTCGTTCGAAGCCGCGAACCCGCGGCATGAACACGAATGGAAAGTGTGGAAGAACGTCAAGCTGCCGGACGGCAAAATCCTGATCCCGGGCGTCATCTCGCATTCGACCATCCTGGTCGAACACCCGGAGCTCGTCGCGGATCGGATCATCCGCTACGCCGAAATCGTCGGCCGCGAGAATGTGATCCCCGGATCGGACTGCGGCTTCGCTACTTTCGCGGGATCAAAAGAAATTCATCCGTCGATCGTCTGGGCCAAATTCAAGGCGCTCAGCGACGGTGCACAGATCGCGTCCAAACAGTTGTGGCGTAATTAGCTCGAGCTCTTCATCCGCGCGGCAGTAAAGCCGCCATCGACGCAAATCGTCTGGCCGGTCACATAGCCGGACTTGCGCGGGTCCAGCAAAAAGGTTGCCGCGCTTGCGACATCGGCGGGCGTTCCGTAGCGCTGCTGCGGAACCAGATCGATCCATGCCGCGCGTGCTTGCGCGGAATGCAGCTCTTTCACCATCGGCGTCTCAATCGGCCCCGGTGCGATCGCATTGACGCGGATCCCGAGCGGCGCCAGTTCGAGAGCCATGACTTTGGTCATGACGATGACGCCGCCTTTTGAGGCTCCATAGGCCGTGCGGCCGTGATTGCCGACGACACCGGATACCGAGGCCAGGTTGACGATGGCGCCCATGCCGCGGCCGCGCATCGCCTTGGCCGCTTCGCGGGCGACCAGAAAACTTCCAATCAGATTGACGTCCACGACTTCGCGAAATGTTTTCGCGCTGGTTTCGAGCGCCCGAATGTCGCGAGCGATTCCGGCGGAGTTCACAATCCCGGCGAGCGGACCAAATTCGCGTTCGCAGACCGCGACCGCTTTTACCACCGCAGCCTCGTCGGCAACGTCAAGCAGTTCGACGCGAAGGTCGGGCCGATCACCGA
>DATAYT010000036.1:0-12105 GCA_036272395.1 Xanthobacteraceae bacterium | reverse complement strand
CAAGTGTCGCCAATGATCGCGGCGAGTTCAAGAACTAACTTTGAGTTAGTTCAAATCTTGAACAAACTTAACTCGCTGAAATTGCTTAGTGCGTGATCGCCTCAACGTGATCGGCCCAGCGTTGCAAAGCCTCGCGCATCTCGCCTTCGTATCGTGCGCGATTGTAGATGCCAGCAACTCCGCCCTTGTGACCGCTGACGTGATTAAGCACGGCCTCGATAATGTGCGGCTGCACGCCAAGCTCGGCCATGTGCGTGGCGACGGTGCGTCGCAGGTCGTGCAGCGTCCAATGCTCTAAAGGCTTGCCCGCCTCGGCAACTCGCGCGTCGAGGGCGCGTTTGTCCCAGTCCCACGCCTGGAAACCAAAGCGGCCAAATACAAACTCCCCATGCCCGTCGCGAAACCGGTGTAGCGCCGTCCTCGCCGCATCGCTGAGCGTTTGTTCTTCGTGCGATTGGCCGGCAATACTATTTGATTGTCGTGAACCTCATTCCATTGCAGTGCCCCAATCTCGCTTCTGCGCTGGCCGGTTAGAAGGAGCAATTTCACCACCGCTCCAAACTCGTCGTCGGAGCAAGCGGTCCATATTGCTTTGAGCTCGGCGTTGCTCAGAACCCGCTCGCGCGATTTCTCTTCGCGCTTATTGGTGTACGAGGCGACGTTGCCTTCGGGCAAACGAATGCCCTCTTTAATAGTCCAGCCGAACAGCGCGCTAAGACTGGCGCGCACCCGATTGGCAGTTACGTCGCCAGACTCCTTCGCAACACTGTTTAGTAGATTGGCAACGCTCCGCTGCGAAACTGCGGCGATTGGTATGCGACGCAGGGAACTGGCGTATTTGTTTAGGTGGCGCTCAATTTCTTTGTATGTTCCTGGGCGCCATTTTGACTTTTGTGTCTCTAAATATTGAGCCGCCAAAACGCCAAAGGTGTTGTCCGCTTCCAGCTTGGCGTTTTGCCTATCTAGCGCCGGATCCTCGCCGAGCCTAATCCTGGCTTCCAAAGTGCTCGCGTTCTTCCGCGCAACGCTAAGCGGCACCGACTTCGCGGAGCCGAGTATCAGGCTGCGCTGTTTGGAGCCGATGCGATACCGGTAAATCCAGTTGCGTGTGCCGCCCGCACGAAGCCGGATTCCGAGGCCAGTAATATCGTCGTCCCACCAAACATGATCGTTACTTCCGGCCGGAAGTTGCACTTCACCAGTATTTTTGACAGTGAATTTCATGGCCCCCACCCAACCCATTCTGGGGAGCACATGGAGAGCACGGAACCCTCCATTTGCCTCCACCAGTCCCAGATTAGACAGGTGATATAACGCGACTTATCGGCTATTCAAGCGGGTTTGTGAAAACGTCCTCCATTAATTTCTGCTGATGCCGATTTGTGAAAACTGTCCGCGTTTCTGCTCGAGCGAGCGACCCTCCAAGAGATAGACGACCACTTCCGGCATGCGCGCCTCCATTGTTGCCGGCCCGCCGCACTCTAACGATTAGTCGTTTACAGAGCGCGAGATGGCTTGCCTGAATTTTGGGTGCGTACTATCGGAAACTTCCCCGGAAGGCACAACAGGGAGCTCTCAATGAAACGTTTTGTTTTTGCAGTTGGCGTGTTGGCACTTGGCTTTGCCGCTTCGACGCCGGCGCGCGCGGATTTTTCGGTCGTGCGCTTCGAACTCGGCTTCTGCCGGATCTGGTGGAATAACGGCATCAACCCGATCGGCACCGGCTGGACTCGCGTCGCGGCCGCGGCGGACTTCACGAGCGCCTGGGCCGCGCAAGACGCTGCGGTGAAAAAGGGCAAGTGCAGGTAATAGTACAAGTGACGCAGCAGCTAATTTAGCTTCGACGTTTCTTCACTGTGATTTTGCGATGTCGCTGCCCGCCGCCAAGCGGGCGGCGACAAATTTTTTTGCTCGCAAGTCTTTTGCTTACAAGTCTTGTTTGCGCACATGCGGCGGCGTGCGCCAGGGCGCTGCGGGCCCGCGTCGCTTCCAACAGCGTTAGCTTTGAGGCTCGCCGTCCTACTGGGAGTTCGGGTAATAGGACCGGCTGCCGTGAGAGGCAAACACCCGGCGGAAAATCGAACCTATTCCCGGAAATTGATTCTTGTTGGAGGCGTGGTGCTTCGTCTTTTTCGCCGGCGGTGCCTGCTCCGGCGTCATGATTGTGGTGCCGTCCGGTTCACCCGCGGGTGCAGCGTCGACGACGTTCGATGGCTCTGCCGGCGCCGAAGCTGATGCACTCTCCGGCGCAGATGCAGGGACGGCGGCGCCCGCGTTAACCGCAGCGGTGGGCAGTGCGGGTGTTGGCTGGGGTGCTGCTGGCGCTGCAGTATTCGGGAAGACGGCGGCGGTGGATGCTGCCGGCGCCGGCGCCGCCACATTCACCGCGGCTGGCTTGGCGCTCGGCGGCGCCGCTGCGACCGAAGCACGCGATCGCAATGCCGGCTTTGCCGGCGCAGTCACCGTTGCCGGCGCGGCGCTTGTTGTCGGCGCTGTCGATGCCGGCGTGGGCGCGACGGACGGCACGGCTTCCGCACGAACGCTGGTCACGATCGCGCGCGCCGCTATCGGGGTCTTTTCCGGCTCGCTCGGATGATCAATGAGGGAGAGTACAACTCCAGCCCCCGCGGTGGCGCCAATTGAGGTCGCCACCAAGACCACACGGGCGGTACGGGCAAAGCTCAGCGACGGAGCCAAGTAACCCCATTCCGGACTGAAATTACCGGCCGAACGCATCAGTATTCCTGCCTCTCAAACCGTGGCCGCTTTCGAAATTACACTTGCTGGCGGGCCCCAGCCCTGGTGCTCCTTTGTACAGAATATAACTAGGCCAAGGCTTTGGTTCCACGCCCGATTCTGGTTGGCTTAACGGGCCCGGCCGTAATCGGCAAGACGGGACTCTCGGCAATCCCGCAGAAATAGAGGGAAAAGGGCATAAAAACCGGGCAATTGTTGCGAAACGGCACCATATTGGCCCCTGGCTGGGGCCGGCTTATGCCGTTGGTCTTGCCGTCATCAAGAATCCGAACTGAATGGCCGCGGGCTCGGCGGCGAGCCGCCGATTCGCTCGCCGACCGAGGCGAACATATCGCCGAGCGCGGAAACCGCCTGCTTGGTCACGGCGACAACGTGGTCCTTCAGATCAAGCGTCTTGGCGAGGAGCGAATCGGGATCGCGGGCAAGCCGATCGGCCGGCGCAGCACTCGCTTGCGGATTCGGTTCGTTCTGGGCCATGGCGACCTGCGTCGGCACAACCGGGATCGGCGCGGCGCCAGGCTTGGCGTGCGGCAGCGCGACTTTGGCCGACGTCACCGCTGCAACATGGCGCGCCGGCGCCGCCGCTGAAAGCTTGATATCCACCGCGTTTTGTTCAGCGAGCGCCTTCTCCTGCGCCGCATTCTCTTGCGCGGCCTTGGCATCGGCCACTGCGCGCGCTGTTTCCGCATCCTGCTCGGCGAGCCGGTTCTTCTCTGCCGCCATCTGCGATTTGAGGTAGCCGAGGATCGCGTCGTGCTCCTCGCGAACCAGCGCCAAGGCCTCGGCCGAGGCGGGACTTATGTGTTCGGTCGGCGCCGGAGCCGCCGCGCGACCCAATTGATATTGCGTGAACAGGAATCCGCCGATCACGCTTGCAAGCGCCGCGGGTAAGATGTCGAGGACGAACTTGCCGACAAAGCGCGCCAGCAATGGAAATTCGGGATGTGGCGAATAACTGGGCGCCGCCGGGTCTCGCCAATTGCACAGGATCTGCATTGCCAGCCCCTCGCCAAGGAAAAATTTCAGTCTTTTTCAAACGAGTGGTTGAATTTCAAACATTCGTTCTGGGCGGCGCGAAGCCGGGAAAAAGGAATTTTTGCGGCATTTCACAGTTCCCGCGTTGGATCAATTGGTGCGCAGTGGCCGCAGTCCCGAGACGACCCAATTGCTGATTGTGGCGGACAGCCATTCCACGGCCTGTTCGTCGAGCACGAGGCCGACCGGCGGTTCTGCCAACTGCTCCCGGTTGCGAACGAATACGCTGCATTGGCCAAGGAGCCAGATCGCCGCGACGGTCACCGTGCGTTGATCCGCATCAGGTATGAAGCGTCGCACCAGATCGGCGGCAAGGCCGAGGAACGGCGCGGCTTCTTCGGCCACAAGATTGCGAAAAACCGTCGTCGGCTGCACGGTTTCCCAATTGAAGATGCGCATGTGCCGGCTGTATTCGTCGCGGCCGAGCAACGGCTGCACCTGCCGGCGTATGAATTGCGACAAAGCTTCTTCGCGCGACATGGATTTTAGCTCTTCAGCATGCTCGAGCTGGTGTTCCGTCAAAGCGCGAAAGGCCACGCGCAGCACTTCGCGATAGAGCCCGTCCTTGCCGTCGAAATGGTAATTGATCGCCGCCTGGTTGACCTTGGCCTTGGCGACAATGGCGCGGATACTGGTGCCGTCGTAGCCGCCCTCGGCGAACAGCCGCTCCGCCGCCCTCATGATACGCTCGCGCGTGACTTCGGATGGTCGCGTCATTTGCCTTACCGTTGCCACTTTTCAAACCGGCGTTTGAATTCCTGATATGCGTTTACCGCGCGTAATGCAATCGGTTCGTTGACATAGGCGCAAAGCTCACCGGGCAGCGGCTAGGCGGGATCGGCCGACCATATTAGGGTCGCCGCTCTTTGAGGCTGGTGCCGGGCAGGCGTTTATTGCTGGAGGATCAAGGCCAGCGTCGTCATTGGACCAGCCCGAGCGGAGGACGCGAAATGGCTCGCATCGAACAAGTGGAACGAGACAAGCTTAGCGCGCGTCAGCAGGCGCTCTACGACGACATCATGCGCACGCGGCCGCGCGGCAAGCTCAGCGGTCCGTTTTCGGTTTGGATTCACCGCCCGGACATCGCCGAGCCGGCGAATGGGCTGGCGAATTGTTTTCGCGTCAGCCCCAAGCTCGATAAGCGCCTGATCGAACTGATCGTGCTGCTGGTGTGCCGCGACGCCACCGCGCAATATGCGTGGTCGGCCCATTTCAGCCTGGCCCGCGAGGCCGGCATCAGCGCCGAGACAATAGAAGCCATCCGCGCGCGGCGCCGCCCCGAATTCGGCCGCGACGACGAGCGGATCGTCTATGATCTCGTGACCGAACTTCTTGCCAGCAAAAAAGTAAGCCCGGCGACCTATGGGCGCGCCGAAGCTGCGCTCGGACGCGACGGCATCATCGAGGCTGTCACCTGCGCCGGCTTCTACGGAATGATCGGATTGGTGCTCAACACGTTCGAAATCCCGCCTCAGGCCGGCGGCGACGTCTTGACCTAGTCAGTCTGTCCCACGAGAGCAGCCTGCCGTTTGCGCCCCACGGGCGCGGGTGAGGTCTCCTGATTGTGCGCCTGCCGTAAAATCGCGGCACCGCGGTCCGTTAGCTTCACCGCGCGGCCGCCCTCACCTTCCAGGCGCACCAGATCAGCGATCACTGCATCCTCCCAAACCGAAAGCCGCGGGCAAGAGGTGCGCCAAGCGTCCATGGTCTCGGCGTAGCTGCGCGGCCGGTCGGCCACCCAGGAGAGAAACTGGATCATGATCAGGCTTGGAGAATCGGACATCGCGGTCTCGCTCCTGGTGGCAATATAGACCCGAACGGCGGTTGATGCAGCTTCCCTTATCTGGTCGTGCTAAACTAATTGTGCTTCGCCTGCGGCAAGACGATTCCGGCGATTAAGATTGGGGTTTGCATGTACATCCTCATTCGAGCTCTCAATCACCTTCGTCGTCGTTCTGCTTGTGCTTTATCTCGTCAACATGCTGCCGATAGACGGCCGCGCCAAGCAGATTGTGCGCGTCATTGTCATCATCATTGGCGTGTTGTCGTTGCTCAGCTATCTGGTGAATTTCTGAACCGGGCCTCTCAACCGTGCGCCGCATCGAAGGCTATGTGATCGTTTCCGCCGACGGCATGATCGCGGACAGCAAAGGCGAAATGCCGCCGTCGATCCGCAACGACGCCGATCAGCGCTTCTTCCAGGACGCACTCGACCACGCCGCGGTCCTCGTGCATGGCCGCCATTCTCACGAGGGCGGACCGCGTGCCGCGCGTCGCAACCGTCTGATCCTCACCCGTCAAATCGCGGCGCTTGCGCCAGATTCCGCGCAGCCAAATGCTTTGCTGTGGAACCCGGTCGGCGCCAGCTTCGATACAGCGCTGGCCCGGCTCGGGATCAGTGACGGCATCATTGCCGTCATCGGCGGCACCGAAGTGTTCAGTTTGTTTCTGCCCCACTACGACGCGTTTCATCTTTCGCGCGCGGTGAATGCGAGGATCCCAGGCGGGCTGCCGGTATTTAGCGAAGTTGGTCCGAACGCCACGCCGGACGATGTGCTCGCGCGTCATGGGCTCAAACCTGGGCCGCGCCGCGACCTCGATTCCGCCGCCGGAGTGTCGGTCGTGACCTGGCAACGCTAGTCTCAGCGCCGACGATCGAAAGCGTAACGATATATCGATTGACAATGGTCCCATTCCGCCGCCGCTCTGCGTCCATCACCGATGCGCTCGATTACGAAATCGCGCAGGAGCAGGCTTCAGCGCTCGGGCGCGCAGGACGCGCGCTCGAGACTGCGCTCGCGGCCTTAAACGAGCACGACCGCAACGGGCGAACTGCGGACGAAACGCGCCGGACGCTGGTTGCGGACGCCGGCGACGCGCTGTGGCGCTTCATCATCCAACGGGAATGCTGCGGGCTGCGTGATCCACGAGCGGTAATGCGCGATTATCGGGTTCCGCAAGAGGTGCAAAATCGCATGGGCATCTTTCGCCCGCGCCGTCGGCGCGCGCGTTGACACTCGCCCGTCCATCGCCAGGCCGGCCGAGCCGCAAATTAGTGGATCGGTAACCTCGTTTGCGGCCTCCTCGGCCCATCCGGCAAGGCTTTGTTCACCCTTTTCGATGCATTGTCGCTGATACTTCAATGAAGTAGCGGCACCGCGCGTAAGTGAGCATGCGTAACCTTTCGCTTGCCGAGGAATTGGAGGCTGTGGTCGCCTCCGGCACCGCCGCCAGGCGCAGCGACATACTCAGCCGCGTCACCGATCTTTTTGCCTACGACGCCGCACGCTATTCGCCGGATCAGGTCCGCCTATTCGGCGACGTGATGGAGCGATTGGCACGCGGGATGGGTAATGAGGCGCGTGCTCGATTGGCCGAGCGACTAGCGGCGATCGGCAATGCACCTGTCAACGTCGTCCAGATGCTTGCGCTGGATGACGATGCCAACGTGGCCGGTCCGGTGCTCGTTCAGTCGGAACGCCTTTTCGAGCGCGACCTCCTTCTGATTGCCGGCAGCAAAAGTCAGCACCATCTCTTGGCGCTGGCGCACAGAGAACGTTTAAGTCAACGGGTGACCGACATGCTGATCGCGCGGGGCGATCATGCCGTCCTCGGCATCCTGGTCCGAAACCGCGGTGTGCGCTTTTCCGCCGGTGGCTGGCGCCGCCTGCACGAGCGCACGCGCACCGACGTTGCACTGACGGCCGAGCTGGCTCGCCGATCGGAGGAAACAGCGGACGAGCATTCACACAACGGCGGCGAAGCTGAGATCTACCGCCATGCGCGCGACGGTAAGCTCGAGAAGACCGCGGCTGCCTTGGCCAACCTATCCGCCATCCCCAGTGACGCGGTCGAGCGTGCGCTTCTCAATCAGCGTGCCGATGTCGTGCTGGTGATTGCCAAGGCCGTCGGGCTGTCCTCGATCACGACCGAAGCACTGGTGCGCCTGCGCGCCGCCGATCGCGGCATGTCGGCGGAGGACGTCGCGCAAGCCTTGGCCAAGTTCAATCGCCTACCGCGCGACAGCGCGCGGCGCGTTCTGAATTTCTTCCGTATCCGGCTGGAAAAAGGCTCCGCGCCGGCGATGCCGCCAGACCTGCGCCTCGGGAGTTAGCCGGCGGCCGGCGCCATCGGCTGCCGTGATTTTGCGCTCAGTTAGCAGTAGCCCGGCTGCACCTGCAGCCACGAGCCGTTCGGATAACGGTAGTAGCAGCCGCCGCGCCACCAGTAATACCCACTATTCCGCCGCTGCGCCTCGGCTGCGATCACCGCCCCCGTCGTCGCGCCGATGACGGCGCCGGCAACGGCGCCACCCGCGCCCCGCCCAACCGCACCACCGATTATGCCGCCGAGCGCACCGCCGACGATGGCACCGCCGATCGGATCCTGCGCCGCCGCCTGCTGCGCAGGCATAATTGCCGCCATGCCCAACAGCATCGCGGCTCCCAGCATTCGCTTCATGGTCCCTCACCCTCCGGGTTCAACCACGTCCAGTTCAGATAAGATCAAGTCCTCGGTGTCGAGGATTGAATCTGCTGCATCATAGAACAGCTCGCGGCCGAAGTTCGACTGGAATATTGCGGAAATGGGGGCAGTGGCGCTGCAAATCGCCGGCCGGATGATTTGCGATACGGCGGCGGTTCGAGTGGGCTGGCGTTGGGAACGCTGCCCCAACGCGCGCTCATTTCACGTCGCGATGCAACAATCGTGATGACGAAGCGTTAAAGGTTTGGTTGCAGAATCTTCTTGACTCCCCGCTTATTGCATTTATGTGGGGATTTAGCCGCTGTTGGTCGGTTCGCGTGGACTGATCGAGCGGCTTTCGCTTGCCGCGGCGCCGGTATCCGGCATCTCGGGTCCCTGATTGGGGAGGACGGCATGAGCCAGAACGCCCTCTTGCGATCGGTGAAAGGCTTGGGCGCCCCAAGTACCGCTCGTAAGGAAGACCGCAAGGCTAAACTGAAAGTGGCGGCTTCCGCGACGGTAGAAAGCCGGCAGGATTTTGCGTGTCAGGACCATTTCGCCGTTCGCAACGGCGTTCGCTGCGCCGGCGTGCATTTGATCGTCGATCTGCACGGCGCCAAACGGCTCAATGATATCGATCATATCGAGGCGACGCTGCGCCGCTGCATTGAAGCCGCCCGCGCCACGCTCTTGCACATTCACTTGCACCATTTTCAGCCGAGCGGCGTGTCCGGGGTCGCGGTGCTGGCGGAGAGCCACATCTCGATACACACATGGCCAGAAGCGGGTTACGCGGCGCTCGACATCTTCATGTGCGGCTCCGCCGAGCCGGATAATTGCATCCCGGTGCTGCGCGAGGCCTTCGCCGCCAAGCGTGTTGATGTCAACGAAATCCTCCGCGGCCAAGACCTGCGCGAGTAAGACGCCTGACCGGACCTTAATTCGGAGCTGAAGGGCCGAGCTCGCCTCGGCCTTTGTTTTAATCTGAACCTTCGGTTTGCCTTCATCGCGGAAGACGACCACCATTGCGCGCGGGTTGCCGCGAGGATTTGTCATGACCAGATCAAAAAATCAATCGACGAACAATTCTGCCAAGACGCGCTGGATCGCTGAAACGCTGTTCGACGAACTCGGGTTCCGCATGACCTTCGCAGTCGACAAGGTGCTGTATGAGGTGCAGACCGAACACCAGCACCTCGTCCTGTTCGAACATCAGTTCTTCGGCAAAATGTTGATGCTCGACGGCGCGACGCAAATCTCCAAGAAGGACGAATTCATCTATCAGGAGATGATGTCGCACGTGCCGCTATTCGCCCATGGCAAGGCCGAGGATGTGCTGATCATCGGCGGCGGCGATTGTGGCATCGCCGAGGAGGTGCTCAAGCACAGAACGGTGAAGCGGCTCACCCAGGTCGAGATCGATCCCGCGGTGATCGAATTCGCCAAGGAGCATTTCCCCGAATTCACCAAGCCGGTCTTCGCCGATCGGCGCTTTGAATCTGTGATCGACGACGGCGCTAAATATGTCGCCGCCACCGACCGCCGCTTCGATGTCATCATCGTGGATTCGACCGATCCGATCGGTCCCGGAAAGATTTTGTTCGGCGCCAAGTTTTATGCCGGCTGCCGGCGCTGCATGAAACCGGGCGGCGTTCTGGTGACGCAAAACGGCGTGCCGTTCTTTCAGAACAACGAGCTCACCACGACCATGCTGAGGTTCCGCCGGCTGTTCGCCGACGCAAGCTGCTACGTCGCCGCCATTCCGGTCTATGTCGGCGGCCACATGGCGCTGGGGATCGCGAGCGACGACAAGCAGGTCCGCCGGCACTCGGTCGCCACCATCGCGCGGCGTTATCGCAAGGCCGGCAGTTTCAAAACCAAATATTGGACGCCCGAGGTTCACGTCGCGGCATTTGCGCAGCCACGCTTTATCGCCCAGCTTGTCGACAGAGCGGAGATAGCAAAACGGTAAGGCGGCGGGGCAGACGCGCCGCCGCAACTGGTGTAGCGTGAGGGCGGTTTTCGCCCGAACCAGTTGGTGACGCGATGAGCTTCTTTCCGGCTAAAGACCCGACGTTCGGCGACGCGCCATCGAGCGACGCGATCGCGCATATTGTCGTGCCGCGCACGGTCGATCTCGGCGGATTGCAGGTTCGCCGCGCGCTGCCCTCGGCGCGTTCACGCATGGTCGGCCCCTTCATCTTCTTCGATCATTTCGGGCCCGCCGTATTTCGCGCCGGCGAAGGCATCGATGTGCGGCCCCATCCGCATGTTGGCCTTGCCACCGTCAGCTATCTGTTCGACGGCGAGATCGTGCATCGCGACAGCCTCGGCAGTGCGATGCCGATCCGCCCCGGTGCGGTGAATTGGATGACTGCCGGGCGCGGCATTGTCCATTCCGAGCGCACCGCGCCCGATCACCGCGATGGCGGCGAGCCGCTGCACGGATTGCAATTGTGGGTCGCGCTGCCGATGAAGGACGAAGAAACTGCGCCGGGCTTTGCGCACACGCCTTCGACCGACATCCCTCAGTCTCGCGACAACGGCTTGACGCTGCGCGTTATCGCCGGCGCCATGCACGGCCTGCGCTCGCCCGTCGCTACGCTGTGGGAGACGATCTTCACCGAGATGCGGCTGAAGGCCGGCTGCGTCCTGCCAATCGGCAGCGAACATGAGGAACGGGCGCTCTATGTGATTTCGGGCGACATTGAGATTGGCGGCGAGCGCCATCCGTCGCAACGCCTGTTGGTACTTAAGCCCGGCGACCGCGTTGACGTGAAAGCGCTCACGGATGCGCACTTCATCCTGGTCGGCGGTGCCGCCATGGACGGGCCCCGCAACATTTGGTGGAATTTCGTTTCTTCGCGCAAAGACCGCATCGAAGCAGCCAAGGCCGACTGGAAGGCCGGCCGCTTCGCGCTCGTGCCCGGCGACACGGCGGAATTCATTCCGCTCCCCGAGGGCCCTTAAGATACGGTTCTCACCTCGTTATGCCCGCGCATAGCCGTTCCAAGAACGGCGTCGCTTCGCTCGGCAGCCCGACCGCGCTAGGCTGAACGCGAATGCGGAAAACGGAGGGCTGCGATGATTGTTGTTCATCCCCGCGTAGTGGCCGTGCTGCTTGTCTTTTGCGTTGTAACGGGGGCCGCCGCGGCATCCGCCAGGGAAACTGAACTCGAACAGGTATACCGCGTCATCGCCGGAAAAAAATTCGTCGACCTCACCCACGCATTCGGACCGCAGACACCGGTCTGGTCCGGCTTCGGTCAGGCCAAATTCTCGGCCGCGGCCGATCCCAAAACGCATGAAGTTTACACCATCGCCAAGGACGGATTCCGGGCTACCTACTACGAGATGGTCGGCCAATACGGCACCCATGTCGATCCGCCGGCGCATTTTGCCGAGAATGGCATTACAATGGATCAGATTCCGCTCAAGCAGATGATTCTGCGCCTCGTTGTCCTTGACGACACGCCGTATCTCGCCAAAGATCCCAATCACGCCTTTTCGGTCGAGGATCTCAAAAACTGGGAACGCCAGCACGGCCGCGTGCCCGCCGGCGCCTTCGCCGCGTTGCGCACCGACATGTACAAGGATTGGGATTCCAATCCGGAGCGTTTCAAGCGCAGCCCATTTCCGGCCTGGGATTTTGCTACGATCAAATATCTGTACGAGCAGCGCAGCGTCGCCGCGACCGGCCATGAATCGATGGACACCGACACGACCGACAAGATGGATTCGGAAACTTACATTCTCCAACACGGTCATTATCAGATCGAGGTCATGGCTAACCTGGATAAGGTGCCGGCAACCGGCGCGCTTATCGTCGTGACCTGGCCGAAGGTAAAA
>DATAYT010000035.1:0-25536 GCA_036272395.1 Xanthobacteraceae bacterium | reverse complement strand
ATGACAGAGGGCCGTACGTTCACGGCCGCGTCGTCGATTTGTCGGGGTCGGCGGCGGAAAGTCTAGGAATGGTCGAGCGCGGCGTCGTCAAGGTGAAGCTTGACGTAGTGCAGAAGGCAGGCGGTTCCTGATCGATTGTTGACTACTTCGGAAGTCCAAGCGCGCTCTTGGCCGCCTCGATCAGCGTCACGTCCTGATTCATGCGGCAATAATCCTCGACTTTATCCTTGTTCTTGGCCATGACGCCGAGGTCCACCACGGTATTGTTCTTCTGCCCATTGAAATAACCACTGAGCCAATTTGCGATCATCGGCGCGCGCGGACTGAAGGTCCGATCAAACAAATACTGCCGGCAAGTAATTTTGGCGACATCAACGGTCATTTGCGCCGTTGCCGGCCCGGCTAACGACAGCAGCAGCGCCGCGAGCTTGATCGAGGAAATCCTCATGACGGTCATCCTGATCGCTAAGTGATTTGAGTAACCCCGAAGATTTCTAGAAACGATCATCGGCTGTCGAGACCGGACGCCTGCGTGACCGCCGGGGCCAAGCTTTGCGGTGCCGGTTGCGGCGCGGTTTGCGATACTGTTTGCGATACTGGCGCGACAAAGCCGCCGGCCGCGGCATCGTCCAGCGCCGCCCGGTCGAGTTGCTCATCGTGCTTATAGACGTCGTCGCGAAACTCGACGGTGCCGTCGCGCCTCACCCAGCCGGTGAGATAAACCCAGGCCACCGGAATCTGGTGCGGCAGATTGATGATCTTGGTCTGCCCGGTGGCGATGCCTGCGTCGATCGCGGCGCGGTCCCAACCCGGCGGGTCGTCTTGCAGAATCCACGCGGCGAGGTCGCGCACATTGTCGACCCGGGTGCAGCCGTGCGAGTCGAACCGGTAATCGTCGGCGAATAATTTGCGCGTATCGGTATCGTGCATGTAAACCGAGTAGCGGTTCGGCATGTCGATCTTGAGATTGCCGAGCGCGTTCCACGTGCCGGCGTCCTGGCGCACCGTGAAATTGGGCGAACGCGACCACTCGACGCTCGCCGGGCTGATTTCCTCGTCATGCGCCCCGAGGAGCCGCATGTGCATACGGCTGAGATAATTCGGATCCCGGCGTACGCGATTGGCGATCTCGGTCTTGGTGATCGACAGCGGCACCGTCCAGGTCGGGTTGAGGTCGACCGCGGTGATGTAAGCAGTGAGCGTCGGCGAAGGCCGGTCGATCTTGCCGACGATGACCCGGTAACGCCGCTCGACCTTGCCGTGCGCAACCGCTTCCACGAAAGCGGCCGGAATGTTCACGACGACGTAGCGCTCGGCAAACAGAAAATCCATGCCGCGCAATCGTTCCAGCGAGGCTTCGAGTTGTTTGATGCGGTCTTTGACCGGCACATCGAGCGCCTTGATCGTCTGCGCACCGACGCTGCCGCTCCCCTCGAGGCCATGACGCAACTGGAATTTCTTGACCGCGGCAGTCACGGCATCGTCGTAGCCGTCGCCGGCTTCCGCATCGGCCGGCAAGTCGCCGGTGATGGCGAGGTAGCGGCGCAACAGCGCCACGGCGGCGCCGCTCGCGCTGGGCGCGAGCTTGGCGTCGGCCGGCACGATCGGCCAGCCGCCCCGTACTTCGATATCCGAATAGCTGAGCAGCGTCTGCTTGATGCGCAAATAGGTGCCGTCGTCGAATACCGGATCAGCCGACAGCGCCAGCTCGGCCGCCGAGCGCGATTCCGCCGTCGAAGCCGCGGGCTTACCAGGTTGGACCGCGGGCGTACCGGCGGCGGGCGGCCGGACGATCTGCTGGCCGGGCTTTTGTTGACCGGAAACCGGCTGATGAGGAGCTGGCTGGCCAGTGCCTTGCGCGAGCGCCGGCCCGCCGATCAGGAGCGCACCAAGCCCCGCGACAAAAAGAGTCCGCATACCGGCCCGCCCTCCCAGCTGCAAATGAACGCGCTGCCCGAACCTAAAAGCTTCGCCACCCCCATGATCGAAACATTGATGTGGATCAAAGTAAAATCCACAGTCCCGACCCGATTAAAGCTTGACCGGTCCCTCGGACGCTAAGCTACGGTCATTCTTAAAGTTTCTAGCCAAACCGACATTGGCGAACTGTCGCGCGGTTCGATAAGTGGATCACTCCGGTTTAAGCCGGCAAACGCGATGACCTTCGCCCATTTGTCGACTTCTGCAATGATGAAATCCTTGAATTCGGGTGCCGTCATGGCGCGCGGCTCGACGCCAAGCGCAAGTAGGCGAGCCTTGAATTTGGAATCCTCGAGCCCGGCGCCGATCTCGTTGTTCAGTTTGCCGACGATCTCGGCGGGCGTGCCCCTGGGCGCCTCGATGCCGAACCAGCCATTGGCCTCGTAACCCGGCAATCGCCGGCGCGTCCGGCAGCGCCGTCGAACGTTTAGCGCCGGTCACGCCGAGCGCGCGCAGCCTGCCATCGCCGATATAACCGACGGCTTGCGGAATCGGACTGAAATAAAACTGCACCTGGCCGGCCAGAAGATCGGGGATCAAAGACCCGCGATAGGGCACGTGCACGAATTCGATCCCAGTCATCATTCTTAAGAGTTCGCCGCAAACGTGGGGCGTGGTGCCGATCCCTTGCGAACCCATGTAGAGCCGGCCGGGATTGGCCTTGCCGTAAGCGATGAATTCGGGAAGGGTCTTGATCGGCAATGACGGCGTCACCGCCAATACGAATGTAGCGCGGCCGATGCTGGCGACCGGCGCGAGATCGCGAACGAAATCGAAATTCTGATTTTTGTAGAGCGTGGCGTTGATCGCGTTGGTCGAGACCGGGATGAACAGCGTATAGCCATCGGGGGCCGATGCCGCGACGAATTCGGTGGCAATATTGCTTGCAGCACCGGATCGTTTATCGATGATGAATGGCTGACCTAATCGCTCCGACAGCCAATCGCCTAACAACCGCGCGATGATGTCCGGCGACGTACCGGGAGGAAAGCCGACGATGATACGGACAGGCCGCGCCGGATAATTAACGGCCATTGCCATGGGTGGCAGTGCGGGAGTAATGGCGGCCGCTGCCACCAAATGCACGAATTGCCTGCGGGGAAGTCGCATGACGATGCTCCCCTATTGGATTTCCACAATTCTCCAGCGAGCGGGCAATTTGTTCGATTGTTGCCAGGAATGGGTTGCCGCGATCGCCTTTCAATGTGATGGCCCATTGTGGCGAGTTCGACCGCTGATATTAAACCAAATAACGCGTTGATGCCCTGATGAATATGATTTCTTGATCGCGCCGATCAGGCAGTTCACGTCGGCGTTGCCGCATTATCGCTTATCGACCGGCGGTGGAAACGCGGCGTCCAGGTCTTTCAGATCCTGTGGCGTGAGTGTTAGCGACAGCGCGACCGCATTCTCCTTCACATGCGCCGCGGAGCCCGATTCCGGAATCGCAATGACGCGGCCGCTGCGTATGGTCCAGGCCAGCGCCACCGCGGCAGGCGAGCAATTGTGTGCCGCGCCGATGTGCGCCAGCGCCGCATTGCCCAACAACGCGGTGCCGGGCCCGCCAAGCGGCGAATAGGCCATTACCGGGACATCGTGCCGCTCGCACCACGCCAGAAGATCGCGCTCGATGCCCCGATCGTCGAGACTGTAAGGCACCTGATTCATCGCGCAGCGATCGCCTTGCGGGACGCGGAATAATTTTTCCATGTCTCCGACTTTGAAGTTGGACACGCCCCAGACGCGGATCTTGCCGCCCGCACGCAAATCTTCAAACGCCTTCACGACGTGGGCGAAATCGCTGACCCCGTCCGGCCAATGCAAGAGATAAAGGTCGAGGTGATCGGTCCCCAGCCGCTTGAGACTCGCCGCGCAAGCGCGCGCGATGCCGTCGCCGGCCACATGGGTCTGCCACACTTTGGAGACCACGAACACGCGGTCGCGTTGGCCGGCTATGACGCGGCCGATCAATTCTTCGGAGCCGTACAATTCCGCCGTGTCGATCAGCGTCATGCCGAGATCGATGCCGGTGCGCAAAGCCGCTTCTTCCTCGGCTTGCGGATGCCTGCCATGCGCGAGCCGCGCCGAGCCTTGTCCCAGCGCCGGCACGCTGCGGCCGTCGCGCAATTTTACAGTTCGCCTGTCGCTTGACGCGGCACCGCCGGATTGACCGAAAGCCGACGAACCTGCCGTCATCGCGCAGGCGCCCACGGTTGCGCAAAATCGACTGAATTCACGTCGGTTCAGGACTGTTGTACGCTTCATGTAATGTCTTCCGCGCTCGCCGTCGTGGCGTGGGAAGTGTGAAACGAAAGGCCGCATAGTCAAGGCCATGCCCGGCCCCATGTGCGGCCCCATGTCCGGTCCCATGTCCGGCTGTGCGGGCCGTCCGAGGCAAAGCCCATGATGCGTCAGCGTCTGGCGTCGTTATTGCTGGTCATCTCCGCCGGCGCGGCTTTGATAGGGCTTGCGCTGCCGGGGACCCCTGCCGCGGCGGCCGAACGCGCCGTCGTGCTCGAAATTAACGGCGCCATTGGCCCGCCGATCGCCGATTACATCGCCCGCGAGCTCAACGCCGCGGCTTCGAGCGGGGTCCGCCTCGTCATTCTGCGGATGAACACCCCAGGCGGGCTCGACACTTCGATGCGGCAGATCAACAGCGCCATTCTCGCTTCGCCGGTGCCGGTCGTGACTTACGTCGCGCCGAACGGCGCGCGCGCCGCCAGCGCCGGCACCTATATCGCCTATGCGAGCCCGATCGCGGCGATGGCGCCGGGGACCAATATCGGCGCGGCCACACCGGTCCAGTTCGGCGGCAGCCCGCTGTTTCCGTCCGACCAGAAATCGCAGAAGGACCAGAAAGACCAGAAAGACGCCAAACCGGGAGAATCGGCGGACACCGAGACGCGCAAGATCGTCAATGACGCCATCGCTTATATTCGCAGCCTTGCCGGCGTGAGCGGCCGCAACGCCGATTGGGCCACCGACGCGGTGCGTTCCGCCTCAAGCCTGCCGGCGTCCGAGGCGCTCTCGCTTCACGTCATCGACGTGATCGCCGACGACGTTCCGGATCTTTTGCGTAAGATCGACGGCCGCGAAGTGACGATCGCCGGCAAGCCGGTCCGACTCGCCACCGCCGGACTTAAGATCGAGACCCACCCGCCGGGTTGGCAAACCGAGCTGCTCATGCTCGTCACCAATCCAAACGTCGCTTTCATCTTGATGCTGATCGGCGTCTACGGCCTGATCTTCGAGTTTTTCAACCCGGGCGCGGTCGCCCCTGGCCTGATCGGCGCCATCAGTCTCGTCGTCGCTTTCTACGCGCTCGCCTTCATGCCGATCAATTATGCCGGCGCCGCGCTCGTCCTCTTCGGCGTCGCGCTGATGATCGCCGAAGTGCATATCGGCGCTTTCGGCGCGCTCGGGGTCGGCGGCATCGCCGCCTTTGTCATTGGCGCGGTGATGATGTTCCCGGCGCAGGTGCCGGGCTTTTCCTTGTCGCACAGCGTGGTCGCGGTCACAGCGCTCGGCAGCGCAGCGCTGTTGCTGTTGGCGCTCGCCGCGGTATTGCGCCGCCGGCGGCCCGTCGTGACCGGACATGAGGCGCTGATCGGCGCCGAGGGTGAGGCGGTATCCTGGCAGGACGGCGAGGGGCGCGTGCGGGTTAAGGGCGAAATCTGGCTGGCGCGTTCGGACGCCGCGCTGACCGCCGGCAGCCGGGTCAAGATCGTCGGCCGCGACGGTCTCGTCCTGCGCGTCCAAGGCGTCGGGCAGGCGTAGAGTCGTTTGTCGATTGCGTTTACAAAAGTTTCCGCTCATTCCCGCGCAAGCGGGAATCCAGGAGGAGTCCACGAAACTTTGCGATAACGTGCTGGGTCCCCGCTTCCGCGGGGACGAGCGGTTAACGCAGCCAGGAGCACTGCCATGCCGTTAATTGCCGCCGTGGTCATCGCCTTCTTGGGTCTGACATTTATCTGGTCCTCGATCCGGATCTTGCGCGAATACGAGCGCGGAGTCGTGTTCACGCTCGGCCGCTACACCGGCACCAAAGGCCCCGGACTGTTTCTGTTGGTGCCGTTCCTGCAGCAGATGGTGCGGGTCGATCTGCGCGTGGTGGTCGACGAGGTGCCGCCGCAGGATGTGATTTCCCGCGACAACGTCTCGGTCAAGGTCAGCGCCGTCATTTATTTCCGCGTCGTCGACGCCGAACGCGCTATTATCGAGGTCAGCAATTATCTCGCCGCCACCAGCCAGCTGGCCCAGACCACATTGCGCTGGGTGCTCGGCAAGCACGATCTCGACCAGATGCTGGCCGAACGCGACAAGCTCAATGCCGACATCCAGGACGTGCTCGACAAGCAGACCGAGGGCTGGGGCATCAAAGTCTCGACCGTGGAACTCAAGCGCATCGATCTCAACGAGAGCATGGTCCGCGCCATTGCACGTCAAGCCGAGGCCGAGCGCGAGCGCCGCGCCAAGATCATCAATGCCGAGGGCGAGCAGCAGGCGGCGCAGAAACTGGTCGATGCCGCCCACATCCTCGCCGGTAGCCCGCAGGCGATGCAGTTGCGTTATCTCAACACATTGTTCGATATCGCCAGCGAACGCTCGTCGCTGATCGTGTTTCCGTTCCCGATCGATGTGCTGCAGGCGTTCTCGGGGCTGCAGAGGCCGCGTGATGGAGGTCAGCAGTCGGATGCCGGATGACAGACCTCAGATCGTCTGATTATATTCGCCGACTTCCTTGTGCTGGCGCAGCACGGCGTCGACGGCCTTGAACATTTCGCGCATGCGCGCTTCCGAGACCGGGCTCTCGACGACGACGACGAGCTCCGGCTTGTTGGAGGAGGCGCGCACCAGTCCCCAGGTGCCGTCCTGCACGGTGACGCGCACGCCGTTGACAGTGACGAGATCGCGGATCGGCTGACCGGCGACCTTGCCGCCGTTCTTGGCCTCGCGCTCGAACTGTTTCACGACCTCGTCCACGATCTTGTATTTGATCTCGTCCGGGCAATGCGGCGACATGGTCGGCGACGACCAGGTTTTCGGCAGCGCGTTTTTCAGGTCCGCCATGCTCTTGTCGGGGTTGCGATCGAGCATGTCGCAGATCGCAAAAGCGAAGATCAAGCCGTCGTCGTAGCCGCGCCCGAGCGGCTTGTTGAAAAAGAAATGGCCGGACTTCTCGAAGCCGGCGAGCGCACCGATCTCGTTGACCCGCCGCTTCATGTACGAGTGCCCGGTCTTCCAGTAATCGCTGCGCGCGCCGTTCTTGATCAGCACCGGATCGGTCGCAAACAGTCCGGTCGACTTCACGTCGGCGACAAACACCGCGCCCTTGTGCTGCGCTGACATATCGCGCGCCAGCATAACGCCGACCTTGTCGGCGAAGATTTCCTCACCTTCGTTATCGACCACGCCGCAGCGGTCGCCGTCGCCGTCAAAGCCGAGCGCGACGTCGGCCTTGCTCGCCAATACCGCGTCGCGCATCGCGTGCAGCATTTTCAAATCTTCGGTATTCGGATTGTATTTCGGAAAGGTGTGATCGAGCTCGCAGTCGAGCGGCACGACTTCGCAACCGATTTTTTCCAGCGCTTGCGGCGCGAAGGCGCCAGCGGTGCCATTGCCGCAGGCGCATACGACTTTCAGGTGGCGCTTGAGCCTAGGCCGATCGGTGAGATCGGCGAGATAGCGGGCGGGAAAGTTCTCGACGAATCCGTAAGCGCCGCCGGATTTGAATTTGAACTTGCCGTCGAGCACGATCGCTTTCAATCGCGTCATCTCGTCGGGGCCGAAGGTGAGCGGCCGGTCGGCGCCCATCTTCACGCCGGTCCAGCCATTGTCGTTATGCGAAGCCGTCACCATGGCGACGCACGGCACGTCGAGATCGAACTGCGCGAAATAGGCCATCGGGGTGAGCGCGAGCCCGATGTCGTAAACCTTGCAGCCGGCGGCGAGGAGGCCGTTGGTCAGCGCCATTTTGATCGAGGCGGAATAGGAGCGGAAATCGTGGCCGGTGACGAGGCGCGGCTCGACGCCGAGCTCGTGGATGAGCGCCCCGAGCCCAAGCCCCAGCGCCTCGACGCCCATCAGATTGATCTCGCTGCCGAACAGCCAGCGCGCGTCATATTCGCGAAAGCCGGTGGCCTTGACCATCGGCTCGGATTCGTAGGCGTAGGTGTTCGGTTTGAGCGACGGCTTTGGTTTAGGAAACATTGGGCTTGGGAAACATGGAAGCTCGGATGAATCGTTCAGCTAGGCCGCACGGCATAACCTAAACGATTGGCCGAGGGAATGGTTGCGAAAAGAACGGCCGCTATTGTTCCAAAACGAGCTTGCCGTCGGAATATTCGAATCGCCGCAGCCGCCGCAAGAACGACAGGCCGAGCAGGTTTTCCGGCGCGACGCCGGCCGGCAGCACCATCGCGGCGACATTGTGCACTTCCAGATCCTCGATCTCGACGGTGTCGAGTTCGACCGGCGCCACCCGGATGACGCCGTTTGCGGTCTTCACCGCCGCGACGTAATCGCTCGCGATCGGACGGATGCCGAGCATCGCGGCGTCCTCGGGCTTGAGCGCGATCGCCGAGGCGCCAGTATCGATCAGGAAGTCGATGCGGCGGCCGTCGACGCGTCCGGTGACGCGGAAATGTCCGCCGCGGCTCGGCGCGATGACGACCGAGCGCGAAGCGTTATTCGATTGCGCTGGCGCAGGATCGGGATGCGGCGCCGCGACCGCGACCGCGGCGCTGGGCGGCGACATCATTTGCGCGGCATAGCGCGGCACCAAGGCGCAGGCGACCAGCGAAACGATGACGATTGGAATAACGGCGCGCATGACAAATCCGGCTCGTTTCGCCGCATTTATCACAGGAGGAGCGCCTGCAGCGGCATTTACCGAGCTTCATCGCCGTATTTGGCGGCGCACGGTGAGCGAACGGCTAATGCGTTAGTTAAATTTGATCGCTGAACCGTCATCCTGAGGGACACCTCAGGGTGACGGAAAACATAGGCGAACAGTCGATCAGTTTATATCTTCCGCGGCTTGGCTCGTCGCGTCGGCGCGGCCGCGATCGGATCGTCCGGCCATGGGTGTTTGGGATAGCGCCCACGCATCTCGGCGCGCACGGCGGCGTAGCTACCGCGCCAAAATCCGGGCAAGTCGCGCGTGGTCTGCACCGGCCGCTGCGCCGGCGACAACAATTCGATCGCGAGCGCTACCTTGCCGCCGGCAATCGCCGGGTGGCGGTCGAGCCCGAACAATTCCTGCACGCGGATTGCGATCTTCGGGCCGCCGTCGCTGGCATAATCAATCGCCACGCGCGTGCCGGTCGGCGCTTCGAAATAGACCGGCGCTTCGGCATCGAGCCGCCGCCACAGCGGCCACGGCAGAAGTTCGCCGAGCGCGGCGGCGAATTCGTCGGCGGGCAATGCGGCAAGCGCGGTCCTGCCGGCGAGCGCACCCGCCAGCCATTCGTCCGCGCCGGTCGCGAGCGCCGCATCGGAAAGATCCGGCCAGTCCGCGCCCTCGCTGTGGCGGAGAAACATGACGCGGTCGCGCCATTGTTGCAGCGCTTGCGTCCAGGGCAGCCGCTCGATGCCGAGCGCGGCGATGCTTTCGGCGAGAAGGCGAGCGTTGTTCTCGTCGGGCAAGACCGGCGCCGCCCGCTCGCTCAGCGCGACGGCGCCAAGCCGGCGGCTGTTGCGGCCGCGCAGCGACAGGCTCGCGGCATCGAAGGCGACATCTTCGCGGGCCGTGATGCGATCGGAAAAATGGGTCTCGATTTCAGAAAGCGTGATCGGCGCGGCCGAGAGGATGCGGCCTTGCGCGGCGCTGCCCGCGAGCTCGGCCACCGCCAAAAATGGCTCGCGCGCCAGCGGCGAAGCGGGATCGAGGCTGGCGCCGCGGCCGTTGGCGAGCAAGAACGCGCCGGTGCCGGAGCCGCGGTTTTTGGCAATCCGTTCGGGGAAGGCAAGAGCGGTGAGCGCGCCAACGCTGAAATCCCCTCCGGCTCTGGAAGGAGGAGCCGCCGCCGCCTCGGCCCACCGTTGCGCCATCGCCCGCACATCGCGCGCGCGCGCCGAACGATCGCGGCGGAGCGCGGCTAAGCGCTCGCGCATGTCGATGTCGTCGCCGCCGAGACCGCGCTCGCCGATCAGCGTGGCGAGCTCGGCGGCGAGCGTGCCCTGGCCGAACCGCGCCGCGTCGATCACCATGCGTGCAAGCCGCGGCGGCAGCGGCAGGCGGCGC
Source organism: Xanthobacteraceae bacterium (assembly GCA_036272395.1). Lineage (GTDB taxonomy): Bacteria > Pseudomonadota > Alphaproteobacteria > Rhizobiales > Xanthobacteraceae > BOG-931. The sequence goes on along the minus strand of DATAYT010000035.1, from coordinate 15,308 downwards.
AATTGCCGGCCCTCCGCGGTGATGCGTCCGTCGCCGTCGATGGCGCCGAGCGCAGTGAGCAGCGCTTTGGCTTCGGTCAGCGCGGCGCGCGGCGGCGGATCGAGGAAGACGAGCTTGTCGGCGTCGGCGCCCCAGGCGGCGAGATCGAGCGCGAAGGAAGACAAATCCGCGGCGAGGATTTCCGGACGCGCGAACGGCTCGAGTGCTGCGGTTTGCGGCTCATCCCACAGCCTGTAGCAGACGCCCGGCTCGGTGCGCCCGGCGCGGCCGCGCCGCTGATCCGCCGCGGCGCGCGACACCCGCACGGTGTCGAGCCGCGTCACCCCGACATCGGGCTCGTAGCGCGGCACCCGCGCCAGCCCGCTGTCGACGACGACGCGCACGCCCTCGATGGTGATCGAGGTTTCGGCAATCGAAGTCGCCAGCACGATTTTGCGGCGGTCGGGCCGCGCCGGTTCGATGGCGCGCGCCTGTTCGTCGCCGCCGAGCGCGCCATAGAGCGGGACGATATCGGTGGCTTCGTCGGCGCGGCTCTCGAGCAGGTTCTGGGTGCGGCGAATTTCGGCGGCGCCGGGCAAAAATGCCAAAACCGAGCCGCGCTCGGCGCGCATCGCCCGCGCGATCGTATCGGCGAGCTGCGGCTCGATCGGCCGGGCGTCGCGCCCGACATAGCGGGTCTCGACCGGAAAAATGCGGCCTTGGCTTTCGATTACCGGCGCGCCGCCGAGAAGCGCGCCGACTCGCGCGCCGTCGATGGTCGCCGACATCACCAGGATTTTCAGATCCTCGCGCAGCCCCTGCTGGGCGTCGCGCGCCAAAGCGAGCCCAAGGTCGGCATCGAGCGAACGCTCGTGGAATTCATCGAACAGCACCGCAGCCACGCCCGCGAGTACCGGATCGTCGACGACCATGCGCGTGAAAATGCCCTCGGTGACGATCTCGATGCGGGTCTTGCGCGAGACTTTTGAGCCGAAGCGCACGCGCAGGCCCACGGTTTCGCCAACCGCCTCGCCAAGATTGTGCGCCATGCGGGCGGCGGCGGCGCGCGCGGCGAGCCGGCGCGGCTCGAGCACCAGAATGCGCCTGGTTGGTCCCGAAAGCTGCGCCCATGGTTCCGCGGCAAGGATCAGCGGCACGCGGGTGGTTTTGCCGGCGCCGGGCGGCGCCACCAGCACCGCCGTATTATTGCCGCGCAGCGCCGCGGTCAGTTCCGGCAGCGCGGCGTCGATGGGGAGAGGGGAAGAATCCATCATTTCGTCCGTCATTCCGGGACGCGGACAAAGTCCGCGAGCCCGGAATCCATAACCACTAGCATCTGACAACTGGCGCTCGGCGCGAATTCTGCACAGGCCTGTGGTTATGGATTGCGGACACCCGCTTCGCGGCTTCCGGAATGACGCCAAATTCTTATATTACTGCCGATCATGCCCACAGCACGAAAAGCCCCGCCGAAAGCGGACGAGCCGGCAAAGCCGCAAGTATCGAACAAAGCGCAGAACCAAGCGCAAAACGACGCCCAGATCAGGCCGCTGAAAAAAGGCGACCACCTCTTCCTGGTCGACGGCTCGTCTTACATTTTCCGCGCCTATCACGCGCTGCCGCCGATCAACCGCAAGTCGGACGGTTTGCAGCTCAATGCCGTGTTCGGCTTCTGCAACATGCTATGGAAGCTTCTGCGCGACATGAAGCCGGAGGAGAAGCCCACCCATCTCGCGGTGGTGTTCGACCTCTCCGAGCGCACCTTCCGCACCGAAATGTATCCGGACTACAAGGCGCATCGGCCGGATCCGCCGGACGATCTGCGGCCGCAGTTCCCGCTCATCCGTGAGGCCGTCAAGGCGTTCGATCTGCCGTGCCTCGAACAGAAGGGCTTTGAGGCCGACGATCTGATTGCGACCTACGTGCGCGAGGCCTGCGAAGCGGGCGCCACGGCGACGATTGTCGCATCGGACAAGGATCTGATGCAGCTCGTGAGCGACTGCGTGATCATGTTCGACACGATGAAGGATCGCAAAATCGGCCGTGCTGAAGTGATCGAGAAGTTCGGCGTGCCGCCGGAAAAGGTGATCGAAGTGCAGGCACTGATCGGCGATTCCACCGACAACGTGCCGGGCGTGCCCGGCATCGGGGTGAAGACCGCGGCGCAGCTGATCGGCGAATATGGCGATCTCGAAACGCTGCTCAAGCGCGCGCCCGAGATCAAGCAGGAGAAACGCCGCCAGACCTTGATCGACAATGCCGAGAATGCGCGGCTGTCGAAGAAGCTCGTCACGCTCGACGATCACGTCAAGCTCGATGTGCCGATCGGCGACCTCGCCGTGCACGAGCCCGACCACAAGCGCCTGATCGCATTTCTCAAGGCCATGGAGTTCAACGCGCTTACCCGCCGCGTCGCGGAGTTCGCCGGGATCGATGCGGCTGAGATCGCTCCGGAGGCGCGTGTTGGCGGCAACGGCGCTGCATTTGCTGCGCCCACGGACAACGTCCAAGCAGCGAAGCCCGCCGGCGCGGGCGGAACGTCACCACAGCTGCCGCTCGGGCGCCCGCCGCAGCCGGCTGACTCGCGCAGAGCCAAAGGCGAGGAAACGAGCACGCTCACTCCGCGGGCGCTCGCTGCGGCGCGGCTCGCGAGCGTACAGAGCCAGAAATTCGACCGCTCGAAATACGAGATCGTGCGCTCACTCGATCGTTTGCGCGCCTGGATCGACCGCGCACGCGACATCGGCTTGGTCGCGCTCAACGCGCAGACCGATAGTCTTGATCCAATGCAGGCGCAGCTCTGCGGCTTCGCGCTGGCCTTGGCGGCGAACGAGGCCTGCTACGTACCGCTTTCTCATCGCCAAGAGGGATCTGGCGGCGACGACAACCGCGGCGGCTTATTTGGCGGCGGACGCGTGGCCGATCAGATCGAAGAGGCGGCCGCGCTCGCGGCGATCAAACCGCTCCTGGAAGACTTCGGCGTGCTCAAGATCGGCCATGACTTTAAATTCGCGTGGCAGATCTTCGCGCTGCGCGGCATCGAGATCGCCGCTTACGACGACATCATGCTGATGTCGTATGTGGCCGACGCCGGCCGCGCCGGTCACGGCCTCGATTCCATGTCGGGGCGCTATTTCAATCACCAGACCATCGATCTCGCCGAAATTACCAAACCTGGGAAGAACAAGATCGCCTTCGATTGCGTCGACATCGGCAAGGCGACGGAATTCTCCGCCGAGCACGCCGACGTTACGCGCCGCCTGTGGCAGGTGCTCAAAGCACGGCTGCCGGCGGAACGCGTGCTCAATGTGTATGAAACTTTGGAGCGGCCGCTGCTGCGCGTATTGGCCCACATGGAGCGGCGCGGCATTTCCATTGACCGTCAGGTGCTTTCACGGCTGTCGGGCGAATTCGCCCAAGAAGCCGCCGGTCTCCAAGCCGAGATCAACAAGCTTGCCGGCGAGCCGGTCAATGTCGGCAGTCCCAAGCAGCTCGGCGACATTTTATTCGGCAAGCTCGGGCTGCCGGGCGGTACGCGGACCAAGACCGGGCAATGGGCCACCGGCGCGCGCATGCTGGAAGAACTGGCCGAGCAGGGGCTTGAGCTGCCGCAGAAGATTCTAGACTGGCGGCAGGTGTCGAAACTGAAATCGACCTATACCGATGCGCTGCCTGGCTTCGTCAATCCGACCACGCACCGCGTGCACACCAATTACGCGCTGGCGGCAACGACCACTGGGCGGCTGTCGTCGTCGGAGCCGAATCTGCAGAACATCCCGATCCGCACCGAGGACGGCCGCAAGATCCGCCGCGCATTTATCGCCGCGCCTGGGATGAAGCTCGTTTCGGCGGACTATTCGCAGATCGAGTTGCGGCTCCTTGCCGAGATCGCCGGCATCGAGCAACTGCGCAAGGCGTTCCGCGAGGACCTCGATATTCACGCCATGACGGCGTCGGAAATGTTCGGCGTGCCGGTGAAAGACATGCCCGGCGAGGTGCGCCGCCGGGCCAAGGCGATCAATTTCGGCATCATCTACGGCATTTCCGCCTTCGGGCTCGCCAACCAGCTCGGCATCGGCCGCGAGGAGGCCGGCGCCTATATCCGAAAATATTTCGAGCGCTTCCCCGGCATCCGCGACTACATGGAAGAGACCAAGGCGTTCGCGAAGAAGCACGGCTGTGTGCTCACGCTGTTCGGCCGCAAATGCCACTATCCCGAGATCGGCGCGTCCAATGCCTCGATCCGCGCGTTCAACGAGCGCGCCGCGGTCAATGCCACGCTGCAAGGCAGCGCCGCTGACATTATCCGCCGCGCCATGATCCACATGGACGATGCGCTCGCCGCAAAGAAGCTATCGGCGCAGATGCTGTTGCAGGTCCACGACGAACTGGTCTTCGAAGTGCCGGAGGGTGAAGTCGAAAAAACCCTTCCGGTTGTCACCAAGGTGATGATCGACGCGCCGCTACCGGCGGTGTCGCTGTCGGTACCGCTGCATGTCGAGGCGCATGCCGCCGACAATTGGGACGCCGCGCACTAAGCGCGATGGTTGCGGGCTGACACAGAATAGGCAGATTGCCCGTCTCTTGTGCGGAACCGTCGCGAGAAACTCAACGGCGGATGCTTGCGACGCCGATGTCTTCCAGCCCCTTCGCAAATTGATCAACAACTGCATGGACTTGCTCGGTCAACACGCTGAGCTCCTGCTCTGTCATAATTCGAAGAAGCCGTTATCGATGAGATAGATGCACGCTCTATCGCGACGGGGAATTTGATTTCGATCAAAGAGATGGAAATCAATTTTCGCTATTGCATGAAACCCGCAACGCAATGATCGGCGAAACAGATTTAGGAATTACATGTCGATACTGGGAAACATTGTATCCACCATTTTTGGCCATGCCGGCGCCAAGCCGCCGCCAATATCGCCCGGGACGGGCCCCGCTTCGACGGAGCCGACATCCTCAAGCTCAAGTGGCGCAAGGAGTGCACCGGCCGCCGCGCCGCAATCGGCCGTCGATGTCGAGGCCGTGCTGACGAAGCTCGCCGCGCAAAACAAGGAAAAGCTCGACTGGCGCAGGTCGATTGTCGATCTCATGAAGCTTCTCAAACTCGACAGCAGTCCCGCGGCGCGCAAGGAGCTGGCAAAGGAACTGCACTATACCGGCAACCCAAACGATTCTGCCTCGATGAATGTCTGGTTGCACAAGCAGGTGATGATCAAACTTGCGGAAAACGGAGGAAAGGTTCCGGACTCCCTCAAGGTCTGACTTCAGTCGCCTAGGCCTCGATTTTCTCAAGTCGCGAGTATGAACCATGCGGACTGATGATTTCCGCCGCAGTAGCAATGTCGAAGATGATCGCGAAGCGAGCGCGTCGCGCGGCATGCCTGGCGGCGCTGGCGGCGTCGGCATAGGCGTCGTCATCGTTTGCACTCTTGTCGGATGGTATCTGGGCATTGACCCGACTGTGCTGCTCAACGGCGCGCAGCAGATTCTCGGCGGCGGATCTACCGAACAGTCCAGTCCCGCGCCGCCGGTGACCGCCGGCACGCCGGACGATGCGACCGGACAGTTTGTGGCCGCGATTCTTGGCTCCACCGAAGACCGCTGGACGGAAATCTTTGCCGCGGCCGGGAAAACTTACCACCCGCCGAAATTGCGTCTGTTTTCTGGGTCAGAGCCGACGCCTTGCGCCTTCGCCCGGTCGGCGATGGGTCCATTCTATTGTCCGCGCGACCAGCGCGTCTATCTCGACACGTCGTTCTTTGACGATCTGCAGAACAAGTTCGGCGCCTGTTCGAGCAGCAAGGCCTGCAAGTTCTCGGAGGCTTATGTCATCGCCCACGAAGTCGGTCATCACGTTCAGAACGAACTCGGTGTGCTGCCGCGCGTCACCGAGGCGCAACAAGCCGCATCAAGCCAAACGGAGGCAAACCAGCTCCAAGTGCGGATTGAGCTGCAGGCGGATTGCCTCGCCGGCGTTTGGGCCAATCGCGCGCAGCAGAAACACAACTTCCTCGATCCTGGCGACGTCGATCAGGCGCTGCAAACGGCGTCGGCAATCGGCGATGATCGTTTGCAGAAACAGATGCAGGGCTATGTGGTGCCAGACTCATTCACACACGGAAGCGCCGAGCAACGCAAACACTGGTTCACCACAGGCCTCAGCAGCGGCTCGGTCGCGAGCTGTGACACCTTTGGCTCGCCGCAACTCTGAAGCCGGGAATCGAGCTTCGCGCAGAAAGATAAGTTTGTAGGAGGACGATATGGGCATCATCAGCTGGATCATACTCGGCCTGATTGCCGGGTTCATCGGAAGCAAGATTGTCGACAGCCAAGGCCAGGGTCTCTGGCTCAACATCGCGCTGGGAATCGTCGGCGCCTTGGTGGGCGGATTTCTGTTCAATCTTTTCGGCGCGTCCGGTGTTTCCGGCCTCAACCTTTACAGCATGATCGTCGCAATTGTCGGGGCGATCGTAGTGCTGCTGATCTACAACGCAGTAATGGGTCGTCGTAGCCGAGTGTGAGGGGCATCAGCCAATGGAGAAAAGCAATGTCCGGATTCGATGATATGATTCGTTCAGCCGCTCCGGGTGGCAACATCGGCAAACCGCTGATGCTTGCGCTCGGTGCGTTGCTTGCCTCGGGCGTTCTGTTCCGCGGCAGCGGTGCGGGACAGACCGCGAGCGTACCGACGCAACCGAACGCGGACGAGGGCGCCGGCGGAGTGCTGGGCGGCCTGGGCGGGCTGTTGAACAAGCTGCAGCAGGGCGGGCTTGGCAACGCGGTCAATTCTTGGGTCGGTTCGGGACAAAATCAGCCGGTGTCACCCGGTCAGGTCGGTTCGGCGCTTGGTCCCAGCATCATCAAGATGCTGGCTCAGAAGTCGGGCATGTCCGAGGAGGACATCACCAATCAACTCTCACAGGTCCTCCCTGGGCTTGTCGACAAGCTGACACCAGCCGGCCGGCTGCCGACGGCAGCGGAGCTATCGCAGAAGATGTGAACCCTCCGTTTCCGGATAGTAAAACATCGCTGAGTGAATTGCTGGCGGGCCTGCACAAAAGCATGTGCCGGCGCGCCGGCAAGCTTTGCCCGCGCGGCAGCCGAACAACGCCCGAAACGGGCGTTAGTGCAGCTTTCGTTTGCGTTGTTGCTCCGCCTGATAGATCTCAAGGCAGAACAGGAGGAACGCCACGATCGCGTCCTCACGCATCTCAGCCGGCCAATAGGCGCTAGACATAGATCCCCCCGAACCCGTCATCCGCCATCGTATAGACTAACCCGAGTCGGCCACCCCACCTGTGTTTTTTAGGCAACGTTCACGAACCATTTTTCCATTTAAAGACACTGCGGATCGGCGACCCGCGGGGGTCACAGGTCCGTTCCGCGCGCCTCCGGCGACAAATTGATCACGGGTGACCTAAAAGTTCCCGAGGGCGTGGCGGATATTGCCGGCGATCGCTTGCGCTTGATATCGCGCGTATTCTGCGGGCGGTGTTCTTCGCTTTTTCTTTGCGCGCTTTGGGGGGATAGTAGGGAGCGATCCAGAGCCGGAATGCAGTGCGGGTCAGGAGGCGGCAATGGCGACAAGGAAAAAAGCAAAAGGCAAAGCCAAAACAGGGCGCAAAAACAAGGCGCGGCGCAAAAAAACGCCGGTTCGCACAGGCGCACGCAGAAAGAGCGTCAAAAAAGTCAGGACGTCCCCAAAGAAGGCGGTCAAGAAGGCGCCGCTTCGGCCAGCATCACGAAAGAAGGCCAGGCCGGCGAAGCCTGCCGCTAAACCCAGGCCCGTTGCTCGGCGCGCTCCACAAGCCGTCACACCGGCGCCGAGTCGCCCGGCAAAGGAGGCATCGTCAGAGCAACGTATCGGCGTCGTAACCCACTATTACAGCCATCTTTCAGTTGCGATCATGCAGCTCGAACCGGGCGCTACGCTGCGGGTCGGCGATGTCATCCACATCTGGGGACACACGACCGATTTCAAGCAAAAGGTCGAATCCCTGGAGATCGATCGTGCGCCGGTCGCTGAAGTGGGATCAAAAGACGATTTCGGGCTAAAAGTGATAGAGCACGCCCGGGAACACGATGTCGTATTCAAAGTGCGATCGTAACGAGCTTGAAAAAAATACGGCGTAATTGGCGCATGGCTGTGACCGCATGACCACAGCCAGGAAGAATAGGGATGGAATTCTGGGTTGCCACAAAAAGAACCCCAAGACCACTTACGCGCTTGGGGGTACGAAGTTTGTTGCCTCACTTAGGTTTCTAAGCCGGGCGGCAACGTTTCGGGGGATGGGGCCGCCCGGCCCGACCTAATGCGCAGTACGTAGCGACGCGATAGGCAGATTCAATGCTGCCGGGCGTGAATGTCGCAGAGTTAGGGTCAAAACTCATTATTTCCGCGAGGGACGCGGGCCTTTCGACCGCTGGCGTCGTTGCTCGTCGCTCATGATCGTATAGATCACATCGCTCCTCGCGCCTAACCAGCGGCCGAAACGCGCAAGCGTCGCGGCCGCGCAAATAATGAGTTTTGACCCTACAGAAGAGGCTTGAATGCTCCTTGCGCTTACGGGCGCCACCGGCTTCATCGGGCAATATTTACTGCGTGAATTGCCGAAGCGCGGGTATCGGCTGCGCGTGCTACTGCGCCAGCCGCCGTCGATGCCCATGCCGTGCGCGAGCGCCGTCATTGGCGACCTGGCCCGGCCGCGCAACATGTCCGCCGCGCTCGAGGGCGTGGATGCGGTGATCCACTCCGCAGGGTTCACGCACGGCATGTCCGGCATTCCGGAGGACGACTATCGTTTGCTCAATACCGAGGCAACGATCGGGCTTGCGCGGGCGGCGCGGCGAGCCGGCGCCAAGCGTTTTATCTTTCTGTCCTCAATTCGCGCGCAATGCGGACCGACGGCCGAGACGGTTTTGACCGAGGCCAACGATCCTGCTCCGACCGATGCTTACGGAAAGTCCAAACTCGCGGCGGAACGCGGCTTGACCGAGCTCGACCTCGACTGGGTGTCGCTGCGGGCGGCTCTTGTCTACGGACCTGGCGTCAAAGGCAACATCGCGCAACTCATGCGGCTTGCGCGCTCGCCCTTGCCACTGCCGTTGGGCAGCTTCGGCGGACGGCGCTCGCTGCTTGCGCTCGAAAATCTGTCGGCGGCGGTTGAGACGGTGCTGAAGGCGCCGGGAAATCTACGGCGGCCGTTCCTCGCTGCGGATGCGGAGGCGCTAACGGTTGCGGAAATGATCGCGGCCATGCGCGATGGTCTCGGACGCCGCCGCAAAGTATTTCCGATGTCGCCGGCGTTGCTTGAATTTCTGCTTCGCTCCATCGGCCAGGCAGAAAACTACCGGCGCATGTCGGGCTCGCTGGTCGCCGATCCATCGGCATTGATTGGTCTAGGCTGGGCGCCGCGACTAAGCACCCGCGATGGGCTTCGTAGGCTGATGCAAGAGACCGCTTTAAGCCGCGCTCACCCTGACGCGCGCACGGAAACGCGTTTATGAGGTGCCGTTAATTTTGAGGATGTCGCAAAAAAGAATGGCCTCGGTTGCCGAGGCCACGGGATGGGCGGCCCGGGACCGGGGAGTGCCGCCCTGATGATCTTACCGATGCAACGCGACAGTAATCTCACACGCCCGCCCGCTGACATTGTGCGGCGACGAGATTCATCCGACGCAACATGCGTAACGCCGCGCGCAACTATCCGACGTTGCGCGGATCAATAGCCATACCAGCCATAGGGCGGGCCATAGAGATAACAATACGAGCTGTAATATTGACACGGAAATGCCCACGGATAAGTACGGACGCAGCCCAAATAGCCGCACACAATCGGGCCCTTTCTCGCGACAATTTTTGCCGGCGCGCCAACCATGGTGGCATTGGCGGCGCCGCCGCAAAGTCCCGCACTGACCAGCATGGCCATCAGCGCCGCCATTGATCGGCTTCTCATTGATTTGTCTCCCGCGGTCCTAAACGCAATGCGAGCAATGAGCGTAGACATTCAAAAGAGAAAGTGCGGCCTTACATTAGAGCAGGAATTTGCGCCCGGCGGAATGGTATTTGGGCATGCAGCAAACCCGGCGCTCGCAAATTTTGCTGGAACTCAAGGCAGTCGATCGCAGGGTTCCCGATGGAAGCGGGTGCATCGGAGCGGGCAGGTTGGCGACCTGACGCAAATGACGATCGCCGCCGTCTTTGCCGCCACATTCGCGATATCGGTCTGTGCGCAGGAATTCTTGGCGGGACCGGGCGCGCCCGCGGCGGCCTTTCCAAAGCCCGATCGTCCGGTCGCCGACATTATCAGCCCAATCTGGCACGACGAAAAGGAGCGCGACGCCGCCGGCGAACCGCGCCAGCTCGTGCGCCTGCTCGGTATCGGATCCGGGACGAGCCTCGCGGATATTGGCGCGGGCAGCGGTTACTACGTCGTGCGGTTGTCGCCCATCGTCGGTCCTCGCGGCCGCATCATCGCCGAAGACGTCGTACCGGAATATTTGCAGGACCTGCGCCGTCGCGTGCGCGACCGCGGATTGCAAAACGTCGTCATCAGCCGCGGTGAGCCGCACGATCCGAGATTGCCGGCGGATTCGCTGGATATTGCGATTCTGGTGCACATGTATCACGAGATCGCTCAGCCTTACGGCCTCCTCTACAATCTCGTTCCCGCTTTGAAGCCCGGCGCGCGGGTCGGCATCCTCGACGCTTACGGCCCGACATCCCAGCATGGTACGCCGCCAAATCTTCTACGGTGTGAGCTTGCCGCCGTGGGATATCGCCAGATCAGTGTCGATCGGCTCGCGGGCAGCGACGCCTATCTGGCCGTCTTTACGGCGCCATCGGTCGCGGACCGAACGCCGCCGCAAGCCATGGTCGCGTGCAAGGCGTCTTAGGGCATTATCCCGAAAGAGCCTGTCCTCGGACTTGATCCGAGGATGGACACCGGTTTCCCGCCTGCGCGAAGCCTCGCCAGCCCCTTGCTGTTTCGTTCGACGCTTCGGCGGGCGAAGCCAGGTCGGAAAAAACCGCAATTGCGCGTCAGCCGTTGGGCTGGATCAAAACACAGAAAAATTGTGGAAAAGCGAAGCTTTGGAACTTACCAGTCTGGTCGCGTGTGCTGCTGACCGTGGCGTGGGCGTTCGACAAGAAAATATTTGAGAATGAAAGCGTTTTCCCGGCCGCCGAGCGGTCCGCCGCAACTGATGCAACGCACCGTCGCGTCAACCGGCTTCGACCTTCACCAGCGCGTACTTTGCCGCGCAATGAGGGCAGTGGAACGGATTTGCACGTAATTTTTCTTTCATGGAGTGGGAGCCTAATTGATCGGCTGCTGTCCCAATGTCGGAATTTACAGCATCCAAGCTGGTTATGCACCGGTCGCGCCATGCACTGGTCACTATGCCACTTTTCAGAGTTCACATGGCAAGGGCGTTGACTTTGGCATTGTTGCTCCTGCTTTCAACCCCATCGGCTTTCGGGCAATATGTTGCGGTCATAGCGGCTTGCACGCGCGACGTGACAAAGTTCTGTCACGCCACAACTCCGCAGCAAAATTTTCTCGCTGAATGCATCGAATCGCATTTCCGGGATTTCCACGAACAATGCAGGGCGGCGCTGCTGCAAACCGCCGCCGTGCGTAAAGCCTGCAACGCGGATATCGAGCAGCAATGTCACGCCGCGCGGCCAGGAGCCGGCCGCATCTTGCTGTGCGTGAAAAAACATTTCGCGGCGCTCGGTCAGTCCTGCAGGGACGCGATCGGCCACGCGGCCGAGCTCAAAGTCGGGTCTTACTGAGCATCGGCCGCGCCGGGTCGGGCTATTCATCTCTCGTGTGAATTTCTTTCGTTGGGAAGATCGGCTCCCGGATGTCACACTTGCGCCGGCCAAATATCAGGCAAGGAAGCGCAACCACGCTTCCGCATCAGGAGGAAATCAATGACGAAACGCACCTTCGCCAGCCTCGACAAAATACAGGCATTTTGCAATTCGTTTAGGCAGCACGGGCGCGTTGGAAGGCAAAGACGGCGCAATAAAGGGTTGTTGCCGCAAACATATGCTGGCATAAATTTTGCCGCGCAGTGGGGCAATAGCGAGGTGGGGTAACGCAGCCATGGCACAGAGTCAGACATTCGATGCGGCGACGCCGAGCCGTCAAGCGGCGGCGGTCAATACGCGCTGGATTCAGCTCCTCCTCGGCTTCATCGTCATGATGACGATTTCAAGCCCGCAATATGTCTGGACCTTATTCGTTCCCTCATTCCAAAAGACCACCGGCTCAATTCTCTCCGAAGTGCAGTGGACCATCACGCTGCTGATCGTGTTGCAGACCTGGCTGTCGCCGCTGCAAGGATACCTCGTCGAAAAACTTGGCCCGAAGCTTCTGATCGGCCTCGGGGCGGTGATGAGCGGCCTCGGCTGGATCGCATCCTCCTATATCGGGACACTGTGGGGGCTTTACGCGACCTATGGCCTGCTGTGCGGAATCGGCACCGGCATCGTCTATATCGGCATCGTCGGTCTGATGGTGAAATGGTTCCCGGACCGCCGCGGCCTGGCGACCGGCGTGGTCGCGGCCGGTTACGGCTTCGGCGCAATTCTCACGACCTTTCCGATCGACGCCATGCTCAAGGCTTCCGGATATCAGCACACACTGGTGGTGTTTGGGACGATCTTTGCGATCGTCGGACTGATTGGCGCGCTCATGTTGAAGTCGCCGCGTGAAGACCAGATTACCGGACAGGCAGCGCTCGAAACCGGCTATGCGCCGATCGAGATGTTAAAGTCGCCGGTGTTCTGGCTGATGTTCGTGATGATGTCGATGATGTCGACCGGCGGGCTGATGGTCATCACCCAGTTCACGAGCTTCGCCAAGGCTTTCGGCATCGATGCGCAGACCACGGTTGTGATTTTCGGATTGACGCTTGCCGCGATTCCGGCGGCGCTGACTTTCGACCGGGTCACCAACGGGCTTACGCGGCCGTTCTTCGGTTGGGTCTCCGATCACATCGGTCGTGAAAACACCATGGGCCTCGCCTTCATTTTGGAAGGCATTGCGATCTTCCTGATGTTGCAATATCGCAGCGACCCCTTGATGCTGGTGGTGTTGTCGGGACTCGTATTCTTCGGCTGGGGCGAAATCTTTTCGCTATTTCCGGCGACATTGACCGACACGTTCGGGACCAAATATGCGATCACGAATTACGGTTTTCTTTATATGGCGCAAGGTGTCGGCTCGATCCTCGGCGCGCCGATCGCGGCGATGATCTACGAGGCGAGCGGCAGCTGGATGCCGGTTTTCGGGCTGGTCATCGGCATGGACATCTTGACCGGCCTTTTGGCGCTGTTTGCGCTGAAGCCGTTGCGCCGGAGCTGGATGGGGAAGGCGAGGGCGTAACGTTTCGCCTTCGCTTAACGCGTCCTACGACGCTTTGCGCGGCGACCAGCCGTAGATGCGCGCGAGCGAGCCGCCCATCAGCTTGACCTTGTCGCTGTCCGAAATGCGGTTGGTGGCGCGGAATGCGTCTACCCCTTGGGCATAGGTGAGAATCACCGCGGGTCCAGTCGGTGCCCCACAAGCATCGATCGACGCCGAACGCGTCGATGACGCGGCAGACCGGATCCCAGATGTCGTTATAAGGAAATGCCGCGTGCGACAGCGTGCAGGCGCCGCTGATCTTGATCGCAACGTTGGGAAGTTTCGCCAGCGTCAGCACCTTCGGCAGCTACGCCCACGGCTCCTTCGGCGCCGGCGGCTCGTGTGGCTGCGCGAGGCCGAGATGATCGATAACGATCTGGGCGTTGGGATGGCGGCGGATCAGGGCGATGCCCTGATCGAGCCGTCCGGCAATGTGCAGGTTGAGCGGCAGCGACAACCGCGCGGCCTCCGCCAGCACGCGATTGAGTCCGGGGTCGGCGGGATCTTCGGTCAGGCCGCCGCGAAGGAGCAACATGCGCGCGGCGACCGCGCCGGGCGTGCGCTTCCAGTCGGCGATGATCTCGGCGACCGCCGGATTGGCGGGATCGACCGGCTTGACCACGGCAAAACGATCGGGATGGCGCTTTTGCACCGCAACCGCATAGCTCGCGTCATAGCGGTACATCGTAAACGCCGAGACCAGGATCGCGCCGTCGACGCCGACCGCATCCATTGCCGCCACCATCTGGTCGCCGGTGACCTCGGACGGGCCGGTCAATACGGCATGCCAGGGCCGGCCGGGATGGTTGCGCTCACAGGCGTGCACCTGCGCGTCAATGGTCAGCATGGTTGATCCCTCTTCTTCCTCCAGTGAAACGGGGGATTATTTTTATTCCGGCACCACCGCGATCGCCTCGATCTCGAACAAAGCACCGTCGCGCGCGAGCCTTGAAATCTGCACCGCGGTCGAGGCCGGCGGTGCCTTGGTGTTCACATAGCGGTCGCGCACTTCGAAATAGGTCTGCAGGTTCGCCACGTCGGTGAAATAGACCGTGATCTTGACGATGTGCTCGAAACCCGCACCGGCCGCGGCGAGCCCGAGCTTGAGATTCTCGAAGGCCTGCGCCGCCTGGGCGCCGAAGTCGCCTGGGCCGCCGGCGAATTTGTCGTCAGGCGTCATGCCGAGCTGGCCGGCAAGGTAGATGGTGCGCGACGGCCCGCGCGTCGCCACCACATGGGTGTAGCCGCGGGTCGCGGGCATGGTCGGCGGATTGAGAAACGTGTGAGCGGGCACTGAAGCCTCCGGCATTCGCCTGTTTTGCGCCGCGCATAATGCAAAGCGAAAGCTACGCTTGCAAATGCTCCCGCCGGCATTTGCCCGCTACAGCTCAGCATGGACCACTGGCTCAAGTGCGATGGTGACGATCTCTGAGAGTTGCGTGGCATAGCTCGGGCGCAAAGGCGCGCCGCGAGAAACCGAAGCTTGCCCCGCTGTCGCGAGGCGGGATGTGCTCTATGCTCGCGGCAACATACCGGGAGGAAGGCATGCCGGAGCTGCAACTCAAACCGCGCGAGGTGAAAATCCGCGTCCATGACGGCGTCGATATCGCGGTCGCGCTGTATATGCCGGACGGCGACGGCCGATTTCCGGTCGTGCTCGGCGCCTCGCCTTACCGTTATGACAACAATGCACTGCCGGCGACCCCGCAATTTCTGTGGCGCGAAACCGGTCCGATCGGGCTGTATGTCGAGCGCGGCTATGTTTACGCGCAGATGGACGTGCGCGGCTGCGGTAAGTCGGGCGGCGAATTCCGTTTTCTCGACCGCAACGAGCAGAAAGACCTCTACGACGTCATCGAATGGCTCGGCCATCGGCCGTGGTCGAACGGCAAAGTCGGCGGCATC
>DATAYT010000034.1:0-5099 GCA_036272395.1 Xanthobacteraceae bacterium | reverse complement strand
GGCGATCGAACCGTTGGGCGAGTCAAAGTCCGATTTCTGGATCTTCAATGAACTGTGCAAGCCGCTCGGGCTTGCCAATTATTTTTCGGAGGGCGTCAACGAGATCGACTGGGTAAAGCGGGTCTTCCTCGCCTCGGACCTCCCGAAAAATATGTCCTGGAAGAAATTCTTAAAACGCGGCTATTTTGTCGTGCCGGCGGAAAAGGAGGAGTTGCGCGCGCCGGTATCGTTCCGCTGGTTCTACGAAAATCGCAAGAAGGACGTGCCGGAAGCGCAACCCTTGCCCTCCGATTACACCGAGGAATTCCTGCGCGGACTGCAAACGCAATCCGGCAAGCTCGAATTCGAATGCAATTCGCTCAAGCGCTTCAACGATCCGGAACGGCCGCCGATCGTGAAATACGAGCCATCGTGGGAGGGCGCACATTCCGCCGAACTGTTCGCGCGCTACCCGCTGCAACTACTCACGCCGCACTCGAAATATTCGTTCCACACTCAGGGTGACGGCAAAGATTCGTTCCTGCTCAACATCGAGGATCATCGGGTCAAGGTCGATGACTATTACTACTGGATCGTGCGCATGAACGCCGAGGACGCCAAGGAGCGCGGCATCGGCAAACATAATCTGGTTAAGGTCTTCAACGATCGCGGCGCCGTAATCTGCGCGGCGTTGCCGACGCAGCGGCTGCCGCGCGGGGTCGCGCACGGCTACGAGTCGTCGGCGATCTACGATCCGATGGGCGAGCCCGGCAAATCGGTGGATCGCGGCGGCTGTCTCAATCTGCTCACGCCCGAGCGCACGCAGACCAAGAGCACCCACTCGCTCGCCGGCGCCAATTCGCTGGTTCAGATTGAGCCGTGGGACGGGCGCGCCGAGCATATGTCGGCAGCCTTTGCCGCTGTCGAGCAAGACAAGGAAATCAAACGCACGCTCAAAGAGGCGCACTTGCTGCCGGCGAAGTGACGGTGCATCGCGCCGTCATCATAATAGAGTGCCGCGATGAAAAAATGGAACATGATCATTGACGTTGCCGAGTGCACCAATTGCAATTTGTGCACGCTTGCCGCCATGGACGAATATGCCGGCAACGAATGGCCCGGCTATTCGGCGCCGATGCCGAAACACGGTCACAAGTGGATAAACATCCTGCAAAAAGAACGCGGGCAGATGCCGATGATCGACGTCGCCTACGTTCCGACCATGTGCAATCACTGCGACGATCCGCCTTGCATGAAGGCGGCGCCGAAAAGGGTCGTGACCAAGCGCGGCGACGGCATCGTGATTATCGATCCGGAAAAAGCAAAAGGGCAGCGACAGCTCGTCGACGCCTGTCCCTATGGTCACATCTGGTGGAACGAGGAGTTGCAGTTGCCGCAGGCCTGGCCGTTCGACGCGCATCTGCTCGATCGAGGATGGAAACAGACACGCGGACAGCAGTCCTGCCCCACTGGCGCCATGCGCGCGATCAAGGTCGAGGACGAGGACATGGCGCGTCTCGCCCGCGAGCAAGATCTGGAAGTGCTCAAGCCTGAGCTCGGCACCAGACCGCGGGTCTATTACCGCAATCTGTGGCGTTATTCGAAATGCTTTATCGGCGGCTCGGTCGCCGAAGAGCGGCAAGGCGTCGTCGAATGCGTTGAGGGCGCGAGCGTACAGCTCGTCAAAGACGGCGCGTCACTGGCCGTGACGACCACGGACAATTTCGGCGATTTCAAATTCGACCGGCTCGATGAGGAATCGGGAAGCTATTCCATTCAGATCTTCTCCGGCGGACGCTCGAGAGTCCTGCAGGTTAATCTTGGGACCAGCGTCAGCCTTGGCGAGATCAGGATTTGACGGTGCCGCTGCCGCGACGAGGCGGCGGAACGGTCATTCTGGCGGAGTGCCGTTTGCCGCCAGCACTTCCCCGGCAAGATACAGCGACCCGGTAATGAGGATGCGCGGCGGCGGCTCAAGGTCGAGCTTGCCAGCAAGGTCGATGGCGCTTTCCAGACTGTGACGCGCCAGCGCCGGGATGCCGATCCCAGCCGCGATTTCGGCAAGCTCGCCGGCCGGCACGGCCTTGTCCTGATGAATCGGGACGGCGATGACGCGGCGGGCCAGTCCGGAAAAATTTCTCAAGAACCCTGCACAATCTTTGGTCGACAGCATGCCGACGATTACCACCACCGGCCGCGACACACGTTCCTCCAAATCGGCAAGCGCGGCGGCAATAGCTTGCCCGCCGTCGACATTATGCCCACCATCGAGCCAGAGTTCGCTGCCGGGAGGCGCAAGCTCGGCAAGCCTGCCTTGGGAAAGCCGCTGCATGCGGGCCGGCCATTCCACCTGAACCATGGCGGCCTCGAAAGCTGCGGCCGGAAGTCTCACTCCGCTCGCCCGCAGCGCCGCAATGGCGGCGCCGGCATTCTCGAACTGATGCCGGCCGTAAAGCTTGGGCGCGGGTAGATCGAGAAGGCCGTCCTGATCCTGGTAGACTAATCGGCCACGTTCCTCGGTCGCGGTCCAATCCTCGCCGGCAATTTTGAGTGGTGCGCGAAGCCGCGCGGCCTGTCGTTCGATAACGGCGAGCGCTTCGCGCGCCTGACCGGCGACCACCGCCGGCACGCCGGGCTTGAGAATGCCAGCCTTTTCGGCCGCGATCGTAACCAACGAGTCACCCAGAAATTCGCGATGGTCGAGCGAAAGCCGGGTAATGACGCTTGTCAGCGGGCGTTCGATCACGTTCGTGGCGTCAAGCCGCCCACCAAGACCGACCTCGAGCAAGACCATGTCGGCCGGATGGCGCGAGAACAGCAAAAATGCCGCGGCGGTCTCCATTTCGAACACGGTGATCGGGGCGCCGCGGTTTTTCGTTTCGCATTCGGCCAGCGCGTCGCCGAGCGCGGCGTCCTCGACAAGCCGCCCGCCGCCGTTGCGGCCGAGGCGAAAGCGTTCGTTGAGACGAACCAGATTAGGCGAAGTGTAGACGTGAACCCTCTTGCCGGCGGCTTCGAGCGCCGCCCGCATAAATGCGATGGTGGAACCTTTGCCGTTGGTGCCGGCTACATGGATGGCCGGCGGCAACCGCCGCTGCGGATTATCCAGCGCGGCCAGGAGCCGCTCGATGCGACCGAGGGATAGATCGATCCGTTTTGGATGGAGCGCCAAAAGGCGCGCCAGCACGGCATCCATGGGCACTCGATTGGGCACTGGATTGGGCACTGCATTGGCCTTGCCGGCACTCACGCTACGCTGGCGCCATAGGCGCAGACGGCGCCGGTAGCCTTGATTGCGGCGCGCTGCTTGCCGTCTTGAGAAAGAGCCGACACAGCTTGGCAATCGTGGCGCGCAGCTCGTGGCGGTGCACCACCATGTCGATCATGCCGTGATCGCGCAGATATTCGGCTTTTTGAAACCCCTCCGGCAGCTTCTCGCGGATGGTTTGCTCGATAACGCGCGGGCCGGCAAAACCGATCAATGCGCCAGGCTCCGCGATGTGTACGTCGCCCAACATTCCATAGGAGGCGGTGACGCCGCCGGTGGTCGGATTGGTCAGGACTACGATGTAAGGTTTGCGCGCTTCGCGGATGCGCTGCACCGCAATTGTGGTACGCGGCAACTGCATCAGGGAAAGGATGCCTTCCTGCATCCGCGCGCCGCCCGATGCGGCGAACACCACGAACGGGCAACCTTTCTCGACCGCGGTATCGAGTCCCTTGATGACCGCTTCGCCCGCGGCCATGCCGAGCGAGCCGCCCATAAAATCGAATTCCTGGACGCCGATGACTACGGCAAAGCCATCGAGCTTGCCGTAGCCGAGTTTTACGGCATCGTTTAGGCCCGTCTTGCTGCGTGCCGCTCGCAGCCGTTCGACGTAACGCAACTCATCGCGGAACTTCAGCGGATCGAGCGGCACCTCCGGCACGGCGATATCGAACCAGGTCTGATTATCGAACATGGATTTCAAGCGCGCGGTCGCGCTCATGCGCATGTGATAATTCGACCCGGGAATGACGAACTGGTTGGCCTCGACATCTTTATAGAAGACGAGCTGACCCGTTTCCGGGCACTTGATCCACAGATTTTCCGGGACCTCACGGCGCAGCAAACTGCGAATTTTCGGCCGAACGTTGGAAATCCAGTTCATTGCACCATGACTCACGTGAAGTTCGACTATTGGTCCACTATATCATTGTCGGAGCGAGGATTTGGCAACCCGACGGCAGCAGCCGCGCCCTTATGCCGCCCGCCGCCCGGCACAATTTTGCCTTTGTGCTCAACAAAGTAGCGGGGCGGCAGGGCGAAACCCCTGACTTTGCGGCTACCGAGTAAGTCAGGGGTAACCAAGGGCGGCTAGTGTCGCCGGGGCGAACGGTTTGAGTAGCAGGTTGCCGGCGAGAACTGCGGAATGAGAAAAGTTGTCGCAACATTTTTCCTAGCTGGCGCGCTGGTCGCGGCGCAAGGCGTCGCCGCGGCCGATCTTTCGGTCGCGCCCTTGTATAAAGCGCCGCCGCCACAAGCGAGTCCGGCTTACAATTGGAGCGGCTTTTATCTGGGCGCCAATGGCGGCGGCGGCTGGGGGCGCTCCTGGTGGCAATCGCAGTCCACGTCAATTGATCTCTCGGGCGCGCAGGTCGGCGGCACGGCCGGGTACAATTGGCAGTTCGGCAATGCCGTGCTTGGCTTGGAAGGCGATATCGACTGGTCGAATCTCAAAGGCTCGAGCAGCGCTGCGCTCTGCCCCGGCTGTAGCACCAGCGACAGCTGGCTCTCGACTGTGCGCGGGCGTGCCGGGTACGCCTTTGGCGGCATCATGCCTTATCTGACCGGCGGATTGGCAGTAGGCGACATCCGCGCTTCCGCGCCCGGCTTTGCCGGAGCGAACACCACGAATGCGGGCTGGACGGTTGGCGGTGGCATTGAGATCTCGCTTCCGGGCAACTGGACGGCCAAGGCCGAATATCTTCACGCCGATCTCGGCAAGTTTAATTGCGGCCTTAACTGCGGCACCTCGCCGACGAACAATGTCTCAATGCACGACGATGTCGTGCGCGCCGGGCTGAATTATCACTTCGGCTGGGGCAAATAAGGCTGCGCCTCGCAACCGATAGATCGC
>DATAYT010000033.1:0-14780 GCA_036272395.1 Xanthobacteraceae bacterium | reverse complement strand
GCCGTCGCCGCGCGACTACGGCGATATCCAGCACGCGCTTAAGCTCATTGCCACGCTCGGGCCGTTCGATATCGGCCAGGCTGCCGTAGTGGCGGATGGCAACGTCATCGCCGTCGAGGCCGCCGAAGGCACCGATCAGATGCTGGCGCGGATCGCCGAATTGCGTCGGCTTGGTCGCGTCAGCGCGCCGACCCATGTCGGCGTGCTGCTGAAGGCGCCGAAGCCGGGTCAAGATCGCCGCTTCGATCTGCCATCGATCGGTCCGCGCACGATTGAACTGGTCGCGCGCGCCGGTCTGGCCGGAATAGCCGTCACCGCGGGCTCAACGATGATTGCCGAGGCGGAAGCGGCGATTGCCGCGGCCGACCGGGATAAGATCTTTGTGGTCGGGGTGCGCGAGCCCAGTCCCGGCGGCGGTGCGCGATGACGGCCGCTCGGCAGCGCTCCCCGCAGCCGCTCGCGATCGCAATTGTGGCCGCGGAGGAGTCCGGCGACGCTCTCGGCGCCGCATTGGCGCGCGCGCTGGTGAAGGCCGAAAGCACCGTGCAATTATCAGGCGTCGGCGGCGGCGCGATGAGAGCGGCCGGGATTGAAAGCCCGTTTCCGATCGATGAACTTGCGATCATCGGCCTCACCGCCATACCGCGGCGGTTGCCCGCGATTCTGCGCCACATCCGGGAAGCCGCCGACGCGATCGTCAAAGCACGCCCGCATGCGCTCGTCATCATCGACAGTCCGGATTTTACCCACAGGGTCGCTCGCCAGGTTCGTCGCCGCGCTCCGGAAATCCCTATCCTCGATTACGTGTCGCCTTCGGTCTGGGCGTGGCGGCCGGGACGGGCGCGCGCCATGCGCGGCTACATCGACCACGTGCTGGCGATCTTGCCGTTCGAGCCGGCGGCGCATCGCCGCCTCGGCGGTCCGCCTTGCACCTATGTCGGACATCCGCTGGTGGAGCGGATTGCCGATTTGCGGCCGGGCCCCGACGAAGCGGCGCGCCGGCTCGCCGAGCCGCTGCTCATTTTGATTTTGCCCGGGAGCCGATCCAGCGAAGTGAGCCGGCACACGCGCGTGTTCGGCGCGGCGATCGAGCGCCTCTGCGCCCGCATCGGACCGATCGAGCTCGTATTGCCGACCGTTTCTCACGTCGAACGTCAGGTGCGCGAGGCCGTCGCTGGCTGGGCGGTGCAGCCGAAAATTATCGTCGAGGGGTCGGAGAAGTGGGCCGCGTTCCGCCGGGCGCGGGCGGCGCTCGCTGCGTCGGGCACGGTAACGCTTGAACTTGCGCTCTCAGGAATACCGATGGTCGCCGCCTATCGGCTGCACTCCATCGAGGCGGTGGTTGCGCGGGCGATACGGCTGCGGGCGCGCCTGCCGAGCGTCATCCTGGCCAACCTGGTCATCGGCGAAAACGTCGTTTCGGAACTTTTGCAGGAGGATTGCACGCCGGAAAAGCTTGCCGATGCGCTGGCCGCGGTCGTCGGCGATACCGAGCAACGCCGCCGCCAGATCGAGGGGTTCCAGCGGCTCGACCGGATCATGGGGATCGGCGGAACCGCGCCGAGCGCCAAAGCCGCGGACCTTGTGCTCGAGGCCGCCCGGCTCGGCCGGCATGGCGTTTCCGCCTTGATCGAGGCCCGATCCTCTGGTTAACCCGGCAGGCGCCGCCGCAATCATTGCAGCGGCCGTTTCTGCTCATTCGCGGTCCCGACAGGCCATCGAAGCGTCCAGCGTGAAAAAGCCAAAAACAACGGTGCGGAAAGTGAAAGCCGCGATCACGGCGGTGCATGGCTACCTGCCGCCGGACGTACTGACCAATGCCGAATTGGCGCAGATGGTCGAGACCAGCGACGAATGGATCGTCGAGCGAACCGGGATCAAAGAACGCCGCATCCTTAAAGGCAAGGGGCTCGGCACCTCGCATATGGGCGCGCAGGCGGTGGAAGGACTTTTGGCCAAGACAAAAACCGCCCGCCACGAAGTCGATCTTTTGATCTGTGCGACCACGACGCCCGATTTTGTATTTCCGTCGACCGCCAATCTGATCTGCGAGATGTGCGGCATCCGATCGATCGGCAGCTTCGACGTGCAAGCCGCGTGCTCCGGCTTCGTCTATGCGCTCACCGTCGCCGCGCAATTTATCGAAACCGGAAAGGCGCGGAAAATCGTCGTCGTGGGCGCCGACAAGATGTCGGCGATCATCGATTACACCGACCGCGCGACCTGTGTGCTGTTCGGCGACGCCGCCGGCGCGGTCCTGCTCGAACCGAGCAAAAAGTACGGAATCATCGATGCGCTGATTTCGTCCGACGGTTCGGGCATGCCGCATTTACATCAGAAGGCCGGCGGCAGCCGCATGCCGCCGACCGCCGAGACGGTGGCGAAGCGCCTGCATTACGTGCACCAGGAAGGCGCGGCCGTGTACAAATTCGCGGTCGCGCGCATGGCCGAGGTCGCCACCGAACTGATGAAGCGCAACCGGCTCACGAGCGAAGACATCGATTGGCTGGTTCCGCACCAGGCCAATCGGCGCATCATCGAAGCGACCGCCGAGCGCATGAAGCTTCGCCCCGAGCGCGTGATGGTGACGATCCACAAATATGGAAACACGACCGCGGCGACGATTCCGCTCTGCCTGTGGGATTATGAAAGCAAGCTCAAAGCCGGCGACCGGCTGATCCTCGCCGCGTTCGGCGGCGGCTTTACCTGGGGCGGGACGTATCTAACCTGGGCTTATGACGGAGAGAAGCGGGCAGCGAATGGTGAATAGCGAGTAGGGGAGGCGCTGTTTTCGTACTCTCTAACCGCTACTCGCCACGCGTTGTTCGCGTCTTTCTTACTTCCACTTCGACGTTGGCGAATGTTCGCACTACCCGACCGCAACGCGGCATCTAACGGACATTGAGTACGAAATCGAACCCGCCGGCGAGACCGTCGCCGGCATTCGCTACGCGCATGAGCAGTTCGCGCTGGAATAGGCTGTCGCGGGAATTTCTCGGTTCGTTGGGAAAATAGAGTTGCGTCGTCAGGAGATGACTGCTCGGCGCCTGAACTTTGACATGGTAGTGCCGCGTGCGGCCGGGATAGAGCGCCGGCACGATGGTGTGAAAGCGGAACGCACCATCCGGTTCGGTGATGACATGGCCGCGATAGCGAAAGCCGATATTGTCGTATTCGCCATTCTCATCGGCATGCCAGAGATCAACCACCGCTCCCCGAACCGGACGACAACTCTTAGTCAGCACATAGCCCGAAAGTTCAAACGGCTTGCCCTTGGTGGCAGGCTCGCGAAGATCACTTCGCTGCGGCGATTTGGGCTGGAAGAACGGCCCCTCCGTCTCGGGGACGGTCGGTTCATCGCCATCACGACAGTCAGGCGTGGCCGCAAGCTCCTGTGTCAGGGCGACACCCGCTTGGGACAGTTCCCACCCGGCGACAAGAAAGCCGGTGTTGAATAAAAATCGGCGCCGAGTCGCTTTCGATCGTCTGTTCATGACGGGCTTGCAGTTTTTTAGTTCGCTCCAGCGAATAGCGATCGCGCTAGCAGATGAAGCGGACGGCCTTACAATGAGCCCTTCGCTGCCGCGGTCTCTTACTTCCGCTTCGACATCGGCAGATATTCGCGCAGGGTTGCCCCGGTATAAAGCTGGCGCGGCCGGCCGAGCTTCTGGTGCGGGTCTTCGATCATTTCCTTCCACTGCGCGATCCAGCCGACGGTGCGGGCGAGCGCGAACAACACCGTGAACATAGTGGTGGGGAAACCCATCGCGCGCAGCGTAATGCCGGAATAGAAATCGACGTTCGGATAAAGTTTTTTCTCGATGAAATATTCGTCGTGCAGCGCGATCTTCTCCAGTTCCATGGCGACGTCGAGCAGCGGATCCTTGATGCCGAGCTCGTTGAGCACCTCATAGCAGGTCTTCTGCATGATCTTGGCGCGCGGATCGTAGTTCTTGTAGACGCGGTGGCCGAAGCCCATCAGGCGGAATGAATCCTTCGGATCCTTGGAGCGCTTGATGTATTCGGGAATGCGATCGACGGCGCCGATCTCGCCGAGCATTTTCAGCGCCGCCTCGTTGGCGCCGCCATGCGCAGGGCCCCAGAGACAGGCGATGCCGGCGGCGATGCAGGCGAACGGATTGGCGCCGGTCGAGCCGGCAAGCCGCACGGTCGAGGTCGAGGCGTTCTGTTCGTGATCGGCGTGCAGCGTGAAGATGCGATCCATCGCGCGCGACAGCACCGGATTGACCTTGTATTCCTCGCACGGCACCGCGAAACACATGCGCAGGAAGTTCGACGCGTAATCGAGCTTGTTGTTCGGATACATGAACGGCTGGCCGATCGAATATTTGTAGGCCATGGCCGCCAGCGTCGGCATTTTCGCGATCATGCGGATCGACGCAATCATCCGCTGGGTCGGATCGGTGATGTCGGTTGAGTCATGATAGAAGGCCGAGAGCGCACCCACGCAGCCCACCATCACCGCCATCGGATGGGCATCGCGCCGGAAGCCTTGAAAGAACCGGCTCATCTGCTCGTGAACCATGGTGTGATGGGTCACGCGATCGACGAAGTCGGCTTTTTGCGCCGCCGTCGGCAGCTCGCCGTAGAGAAGGAGGTAGCAGGTTTCGAGAAAGTCGCCGTGCTCGGCGAGATCGGCAATCGGGTAACCGCGATAAAGCAGGATGCCCTGGTCGCCATCGATATAGGTGATCTTGGACTCGCAGCTTCCGGTGGACGTGAAGCCGGGGTCGTAGGTGAAAATGCCGGCTTCGGCATAGAGCTTACTGACGTCCAACACCTCCGGGCCCAACGTGCCGTCGTAAACGGGGAACGAATAGTTCTTGTTGCCGAGCGTGATCGTGCCGGTCTTGGTGTTGGCCCCGGTCTTCGCGTCCATGGTTTTTTCCCTCGATGTACGACTGTCCGAAACCGATAGATCGTCCGCGGCCCCGGGGTATTCCAAAGGTCGGTTTCGCCTAGCTTAAGCCGCTGTGCACTGCAAGATAATAGCCAATTATCGCCCCGGAAGGGCCCGGCGGCCCGAAAAACAGCGGCCAAACGCCGTCGACGCACAGCCCGCTAACCGGCCTGTTGTGCGGTTTGATCGGCAAGGCGGTCAAGACTCTCGCTCTTGCCGAGAACGGTGAGCACCTCAAAGATTCCGGGCGAGGTCGTTCGCCCGGTCAGCGCCGCCCGCAATGGCTGCGCCACTGCGCCAAGCTTGGCGCCGTGGCGTTCGGCAAAGCCGCGCACCGCGCTCTCGGTTGTCTCCGTGGTCCACGGCTCGACCCCGGCAAGTTCGGCGGCAACCCCGCGCAGAAGCGCGCGCGCATCCGGATTGAGAATGCCTTCCGCCTTCTCGTCGAGCTGTACGGGACGGCCGGCCCACAGGAAACGCGCGCCATCGATGATGTCGATGAGCGTCTTGGCGCGTTCCTTCAGGCTTGGCATGGTAACGAGCCACTGGCGGCGGAGCGACGGCGTTATCCTGGCGGCGAGTTCGGCGCCGTCGGCGAGATGCGGCAATAGCCGTTCGACCGCTTGCAGCAAATCGGAGTCGCTCGTCTGCCGGATGTAATGGCCATTGAGGTTTTCAAGCTTGGCGAAATCGAAACGCGCCGGCGAACGGCCAATCTGCGGCAGATCGAAGGCCGCGATCATTTCCTGCGTCGAGAAGATTTCCTGATCGCCGTGGCTCCAGCCGAGCCGCACCAAATAATTGCGCAAGGCCACGGGCAGATAGCCCGTCGCGCGGTAGGCGTCGATGCCGAGCGCACCATGGCGTTTCGACAATTTGGAGCCGTCCGGCCCGTGGATCAGCGGGATATGCGCCATCACCGGCACCGGCCAGCCGAGCCCATCGTAAATCTGCTTCTGCCGCGCGGCGTTGGTCAGATGATCGTCACCGCGGATCACATGCGTGACCGCCATGTCATGGTCGTCAACCACGACCGCGAGCATGTAAGTCGGCGTGCCGTCGGAACGCAAAAGCACCAGGTCGTCGAGATTTTCGTTCTGCCAGACCACCCGGCCCTGAACCTGGTCCTCGATCACGGTCTCACCGGTGAGCGGCGCCTTGAGCCGGATCGCCGGCTTGACCCCGGCTGGCGCCTCGCTTGGGTTGCGGTCACGCCAGCGGCCGTCATAAAGTTTGGCGCGGCCTTCGCGGCGCGCAGCCTCGCGCATTTGCGCGAGATCCTCGGGGCTGGCATAGCAGCGATAGGCATGTCCGGCCGCCAAGAGCTGCTCCGCCACTTCGCGGTGCCGCTGCGACCGCGAAAACTGGTAGACGGCCTCGCCATCCCATTCGATGCCAAGCCAGTTAAGCCCATCGAGGATGGCGTCGATGGCGGCCTGGGTGGAGCGCTCGCGATCGGTATCCTCGATCCGCAACAGCATTTTTCCGGCACGGCCGCGGGCGTAAAGCCAATTGAACAAAGCGGTGCGCGCCCCGCCGATATGCAGGAAGCCGGTGGGCGAGGGGGCAAAACGGGTAACGATGGTCATGCTTTGCGGATTTGCCCGGCAGATTTGAGAACGCGCGTTCGTGTACCACATATAACTGGCAAAAGGTTGAAGGCGAGCAAAGGCTGGCCGGACTTGACCCGAGCGGCCGACTTGTTCAATCCGAAGGCGGAACGCGTGCGGTTAACGCGTGGGCGGCTTGCCTGCCGCCGCGATCCGCGCGCTTGGTGATGGTCATTGGCCGATAAACATGTCCGTTGCTGAAAACACAACACGCGAAGCGGGTCAGGATTTCATTCGCGACATCGTGCGTGCGGATATCGCCGCAGGCCGGCACAGGACCGTCGTGACCCGGTTTCCACCGGAGCCGAACGGCTACCTTCATATCGGCCACGCCAAATCGATTTGCCTCAATTTCGGAGTTGCCGAGGAGTTCGGCGGGCATTGCAATCTGCGCTACGACGACACCAACCCGACCAAGGAAGACCAGGAATACATCGACGCGATCGAGCACGACGTGCGCTGGCTCGGCTTCGATTGGGGCGATCGCCTTTACCACGCCTCGGATTATTTCGAGCAGCTCTACGTCTGGGCCGAGGACTTGATTCGCGCCGGCAAGGCCTATATCGACGACCAGAGCCAGGAAGAGATGCGCGCGACGCGCGGCACGCTGACCGAGCCCGGCACCAACAGCCCATTTCGCGAGCGCTCGGTTGCGGAAAATCTCGATCTGTTTCGCCGCATGCGCGCCGGCGAGTTTCCGAACGGCGCCCGGGTGCTGCGCGCCAAAATCGACATGGCTTGCGGCAATATCAATCTGCGCGATCCGGTACTTTATCGGATCCTGCATGCCGTGCATCCGCGCACCGGCACAGCATGGTACATCTATCCGAGCTACGATTTTGCGCACGGCCAGTCGGACGCGATCGAAGGCATTACGCATTCGCTGTGCACGCTCGAATTCGAGGATCATCGCCCGCTCTACGACTGGTTCCTCGATAACCTGCCGGTGCCGTCGCATCCGCATCAATATGAGTTTGCGCGGCTCAATCTGACCCACACCATACTGTCCAAGCGCGTGCTCACCGAGCTCGTGCGCGGCGCCTATGTGCGCGGCTGGGACGATCCGCGCATGCCGACGCTGGCCGGACTGCGCCGCCGCGGCGTGCCGCCTGCCGCGATCCGCGAATTCGTGCGGCGAATCGGCGTCGCCAAGGCGGACAGCGTCGTCGATGCCGCCATGCTGGATTTTGCGATCCGCGAAGAACTCAACAAGACCGCGCAGCGGCGCATGGCGGTGCTGCGGCCGCTCAAACTCGTGATCGAGAATTATCCGGAAGGCAAAAGCGAAGAGCTCGAAGCCGCCAATCATCCGGACGATCCGGCCGCTGGCGCGCGCCGCATCCGGTTCGGCCGCGAATTATTCATCGAGCGTGATGACTTCATGGAAAACCCGCCGAAGAAATTCTTCCGACTCTCGCCCAGCGCCGAAGTGCGTTTGCGCTACGCCTATTTCGTCACCTGCCGCGAGGTGGTGAAGAACGCTACGGGCGAAGTCACCGAACTGCGCTGCGTCTACGATCCGGCGACCAAAGGCGGCAACGCGCCGGATGGACGCAAGGTCAAGGCGACGCTGCATTGGGTCTCGGCGGAAGCCTCCATTACCGCCGAAGTGCGCTTGTACAATCCGTTGTTCAACCGCGCCGACCCGGAACCCGCCGATTTTGCCGCCCAGATCGATCCGAATTCGCTCGAAGTCTTAAGCGAGGCTTGCGTCGAGCCGGCGCTGGCCGAGCTGAAAGCCGGCGAGGTGGTGCAGTTCGAGCGGCAGGGCTATTTCTGCCCCGACCCGGATTCGACGGCCGGCCGGCTTGTGTTCAACCGCACCGTCGGCTTGCGGGATACGTGGGCCAAGGTTGGGGCCAAAGTCGGGGCCAAGGTTGCCGCGGGCGGTTGAACATTGGTGCGCACAGGAAGGGTGGAAGCGCCTGTCCATGACGGTCGCGCGCGATGAATGTTGAAAGCCCGCTCTCGCACCCCCCACAGAGCGTGACACTTTCCTCCCCCAGTGCCCGCGGCCAATTTTTTGATCAAAATCAATGTCGAGCATGGGCCTTAGTGTGACGGTTCAGATGTCCAAGCGAGGGCTCGGGCGTTGCCGCATATGTTAGGGAGGCGTCCATGATTAGACTGGTTACGCGCGGTCGGTTCACGCAGGATTACGTCAAGGGAATGATGGCCGCACCGGAGGATCGAGAGCCCGTTGTGCGGAAATTGATTGAGGCGGTGGGCGGCAAAGTCATTAGCTTTTACGTCACGACCGGCGACACCGACTTTTTGCTCATCTCGGAAGCTAACGAGTCTGAGGCCATCATCGCCTCGCTGATGGCAGCGGCGTCGGCCGGCACGATTTCGCACATCAGTACTTCCAGGGCTTGGACCGGCGCGGAATTCAAAGCAATCATGGAAAAGGCTTCCAAAGCGGCGAGCGCGTATCGGCCTCCAGGCAAACGCTGATTGCGCCAAATCGATTGGCCGCGGCAAGAAATTCCGTTTCAACCGATTAGGTCAATACCGCCGGAACAGACCGACCAGCTTGCCCTGGATGCGCACGCGGTTGGGCGGAAGGATGCGAACCTCATAGGCCGTATTGGCCGGCTCAAGTGCGATCGAAGCGCCACGGCGGCGGAAGCGCTTGAGAGTGGCCTCTTCATCGTCGATCAGTGCGACGACGATATCGCCGGTATCGGCGGCTTCGGCGCGTTTGATCAGCGCGATGTCGCCATCGAGGATGCCGGCCTCGATCATCGAATCGCCGCGCACCTCGAGCGCAAAATGCTCTCCGGTGGAGAGAAGATCGGGCGGCATATTGATGGTGTGGCTGCGGGTCTGGATCGCCTCGACCGGCGTGCCGGCGGCGATGCGGCCCATCACCGGCACCGCCACGGGGCGGCCGCCGTCGTCTTCGGATGCCGTGCGGACGCGACCGAGATTGCCCTCGATCACACTCGGGGTGAAACCGCGCGCCCGGGCTGCGCCAGAGCCCATTCCATGGGCGACCGATTCAGGAAGCTTGATCACCTCGATGGCGCGGGCCCGGTTGGGCAGGCGGCGAATGAAGCCACGCTCTTCGAGCGCGGTAATGAGGCGGTGGATGCCGGACTTGGACCGCAGGTCCAGGGCATCCTTCATCTCGTCGAATGAGGGGGGAACGCCGGCTTCCTTGAGGCGCTCATGGATAAAGCGCAACAGCTCGGCTTGCTTGCGGGTCAACATCGGCGCGTCCTCTCTTCACCCGCAAGTACCGTGGAAGACGGCTGCGGTCGAAAACAAATCATGAACAGACACTATCCGTTCCATATGTGTTCCGCAACCATTTAATTTCGCGTTAAACGGTTGACCGACCAAATTCGCGCATTCTCAGTTATTTAGGCCCCGCAAAGTTACTACCCTCGTCGCGGTTAGTGTGCCGGCGTCAGCCGCCCTCAACGTCCGGCAGTTTCGCGATCGCAGAATCGGCCAAGATCGCCTGATCCGCTCGCGCGGTGTACCTCTCAATTTCCGACAGCGAGCGATGCCCGGACACGGCTGCGATTTCTTTCGTCGTCGAGCCGTGCTCGGCGAGCCGGCGCAGCGCCGCTTTCCGAAGCCCATGCGCAACGCACCGCGATGGCAGGCCCGCGAGCCTCACGGCCCTCTCAATAAATTCGGTAAGGTTCCGAAACGGCTTGCCGCGCGCATCGGTGATTATGTGCTGCATTCCGACGACGGGACCGGCCGAGAGCGCGCGGGCGAGCGCCGGATGGATAGGGATCAATAGCTCATTACTCGTTCCCTTGCGTGTCTTATCCTGGGCGACGCGAATACGGCCACCCACAATATCGCTGCGGGTCATTTTCACGACGTCGCCACCGCGCTGGCCGGTATAGAGCAGCAGCGCAAACGCAAGTCGCTCGCGCGTCCCAAGTGGCCATCGGCGCTCAACCTGATCGATCTTTGCATCGGTCCAAGTGTGGTACGTCCCTAGCCGATATCGCTTTAACCCGGCGAAGGGGTTATCCTCGCGCACACCATCTTCGATCGCATACTCCATCACTTTCGACAGAACGGCACGTGTGAGATTGGCCATTCCTGGACGGGTGGCGCCAATTTCCTCGATGATGTGGCGCGCCGCCGACTTTGGCAGCTCGCGCACAAGCCGATGGCCATGAGCGGCGAGGATAGGCCGCAGGGCTATGCGATAGGACACTTGTGACGTCGGCGAGAGGTTCAAGAAGTCAGACGAGCGCAAATAGCCGGCGACGATGTCCGCAAGTGACCCGGCGATTACGTGCTTCAGCGATACTGGGGGAGGGGCTTTGACGGCGAGAGCGGCTTGGTATGCGGCCATGAACTCGATCGACCCCGGCAGTCCCGGCAGCGGAACCGTACGCGATACTGGTCGCCGAAAATAGCGACGCAGCTTGCCGTGGCGATCGCGATACTCGTTGATGTAACGGAGCCTGATGCTTGTCATGGTCGTCTCATATTCCGTCCCAGCTACTCGTCTGTGTTCCAGTTTCCGTCGAAAGTTCATCAAACGCCAGATCGAGAGCGCGAATGTCCCACACCTTGCGCTTGTCGATGTTCACCGGACTCGGCATTCGACCGTCACGGATCATCTCGTCGAACTTTCCTGCAGAGATTCCGATGTACATTGCGGCCTCTTCACGAGACAGGCCGCGACGCGGGACCGGACGCATTTCGGACAGCGGCCGCCTGGTCACCGCTCGACCTCCTGACGAAATCGAGACCGGGCCGCCACTCAAGGATGATCCCCGACACCGTTGCTGCAGCTAAGGTGCTCAACTTCGCCTAAGGCGCTCACATTCGTTCGTTGAGCCAGATAGCGGTTCGTTGAGCCCCTTAGCGTTTCTTCTCGAGTTGGCAAACGCCAAAGCCACTGTCCCTTCTCAGCCACGCCGCCTTCCCGAAAAGCTATAACACCTGCGTTTTTCTTCGCCCGTTTGATAGTAGCCCAGGAATGTCCCGCGGCATCTGCTTCTGATCGCACCTGGTTGACTGGCAACGGACCATCAGAAAGCAATTCTAGAAGCCAATCGACCGCCTCGTCCCTGGCGCTTTGAGACTGTGCTCCTTCATCAGAAGCGGCCAGGACTTCGTCGGCGGTCAGTGTTACCCGTTCGCTGTCCCACACAATTGCCGAGGCTACGATCGTGTTGTTATCTCCCACCAGCCGTTGTTCAAGTCGGAATGCCAGACCGCCATCTATTCGAGCTAAGTTGTTTTTCATCGGAATGAATAGACACCGCAGTGCATCGTCCGGATCTTTTGCAACCATGTAGGCCGCGCGAACAGCGGCGGTGAACGCTCCGCTGCCAGTAACCCGATTAACTGCGCTGCCAATGCCGGACTTGTTCCAATGCGAAATGACTACAACGGCGACGTGGTGGCGGGCGGCCATTTCAGCCACCAGCCCCAGCACACCGCGAACGTCCGAATTTCGGTGCGTATCTACGCCACAAAGATACGCGGTAATCGGGTCAATGATGACAAGCCGTACATCGCCGATCTTCGACAGGAGAGATTCGAGTCGCGCAAGATCGTCTTGCAAGTGAAACATTCGGCGCGACGTATTGCCCTTTCCGTCACTGGTCGTGACAGCTTCTGCAATTTGCACTCGGCTGCGATCCGCGCCCGCCGCTAGCAAACGAGGAACGATTGTATCGGCTGCGTCATCTTCAGCGCTAAAGATGACCACGTTGCCCTGATCGGCTCGTCCTTCACCGCATGGCCACTCACCGCCTGTTGTTACAACGGCAGTTAAGAAAGCAGTGAGCTGTGATTTTCCCAAACCGGGATCGCCAGCGATCAGTGTTTGCTTGCCAATCGCGATCCGGTTCGGCCACAACCATGTGATGGGCTCGGGCTCTATCTCTGAAGCACAGCGTACGATAATGCCTGTGCCAACAATGTTATCGGCCAAATCCGATACAGATCGTGTCGCGGTTTGCAAGGTCGCCGCGGCATCAATCCGCGCGATCAATTCATCCGCCGTCCCACCCTTTTCGATAAAGTCGAAAAACGTCGCCTTTGTCTGGCAGCTCGGGAAAATTAACGACGCGAAGGGATGCCGCACCAGCGGCGCAAGCAATCTCGACCTTGCGCTTGGCGTGCGCTCGGCCAGCATCATCATTATCGGCAAGGATCACGATGTGTCGGCCGGTGAGATAGGGCGCGATGCCATTGGGCAATCCATCGCCAACACCGCCAAATGTGAACGCCGGCAGATTCAGCTTGCCGAGACTGTCAACGTCCTTTTCGCCCTCAGGCCACAATATTTGATCGCCGGCCAACTCCGGATCGAACGGCGGGATCGCTTCGGTGATGTAGGGCGCGGGTTTAAACGAATCCGGCTTTTTGGGCTGCCATCCCTGCGGTACGCGATACCATTGTGCAATTTTTCCATCGCGGAATTTAATTTTGATCGCGACCGGCACACCGTCTGCTTTGTAGGTGTGGCGTCTCGCTTCGTTGTCAGAACAAGGCGGCCCCTCATCGCCCCACTGAAAAACCTTTGGGCGTGCCGAATGGAGAATCGACGGGGCGCTTTCCTTCGCAACGGCAACTCCAAGCATGTCGGCAATCCCTCGCGCCGCTTGACCTTGACCAATGCCGCGAACGTAGGCCCACAGTGAGATTAGGTCACCGCCGCCGTCACCAGTAGCAAAATCCTTCCAAACGCCGGTTTTGTAATTGATCGAAAACGAACCGGGGCACTTATCGTCGCGTATCGGGTTGCGCACCTGGTATTCAAGACTGCGGAATTTGCCATTCGGAATGAGCGTTTGAAGGAAGGTGCGCCCATTAGCCAAAGCGGCCGCATTGATGGCAGCAAAATCGATTGCTGTTCGGGCGGCCATCATCATGCTGCCCCCCGAAGATTTTGCGCGACGTGCGACGATGACCACCAAAAATTATCTAATGATTTCAGACGTCGAGCGGCATTGCTTTTTCGATCTTCGAGGATGCTTTTCGCTCGGCCCATTCGCGGGCTGCGGCTTTGCAACGAGTCAAGTTAGCCAAATCGGAAAGGCCGATGTCGGGCCATGCGATTCTGAATAGGCCACTACGATTTGAAACAACACGAGCTAGAACGCGGCGCGAACGACCGCGGTAGAGTGAAAAAACAATATTGCAAGATGGATTCGTCTCCGGTAACGTCTTCATTGTCTTAATTCCTTCTTGCCCGGTGCCGCCTGCCAGCGGTGCCGGGATTTTGTTGTCCCGGCGCGGGCATGTCTTCATGAACTAATGATGTGCTATCCGCTGCCTGCGGTTAATCCGCGGTTGGCGACGCTAAAAGTGAGTTTGAGTTGGTAGGCTTTGAAGCCATCGACGTAAGTCATCGGACAAAATCACTGTGCGACGACCGTTTTTTCGGGCAATCAACGCCCCTGAATTGATTGCTTCGTAGATCGAGGTTCTGGCGATCCTGGCGATCTCGCAAACTTCAGCGATACTGTAGGCAAGCGGTATGTTCATGTTGCTCTCGCTTGTGGTAAGCACGTGTACCCTGGTACTTGCGAGAACATACGGACGCGTTGGCGGACGAAAAATAAAAATCAATTCGTCCGGCGCACGAAGATCGGACGAAATTGACGACCTAATTTCGTCCGAAGGCCAGGGGCATGCTGAGGAATTGTTGTAGAGCTTTCTAGCCTCTCGCAACCGCTTGATTAATCCTTGACCCTTTCCTTCGGTACCGCGGAGTCCGACGCGAAAATAAATCGGGCTATTTTTATCCTTGCTTAAATCTTTTATCGCTTAAATCATTGAAGAAACAACCATTTATCGAACTAACTGGTCAGGATTTCTCGCAGCCGATTAATTGCCGCGCGAGGCTGACTCCCCAGCCGGGAGGTCTCGGCCCATTTGCCCCGCACTGCCAACTCACGGCAAAAAAATCTCTCAACACCGACTAACAGTCTGGCTAACAGTCTAGCTAACTAACAAAGTCGTTCACGGCCGTTGTCACTATGCTCCGCTATGGTTCGGAAAAAGGGGGATCATCTGATGTGTTCGATCATGAAACATTTGGCGGCGTGGGCGGTGCTTGGGGGAGTTGTTGCCGGCATCATCCCGGCATCGGCAGCCGGTTATCCCGACCACGCGGTGAAAGTCATCGTGCCATTCGCGGCTGGCGGTCCCACCGACGTGATGGCGCGCCTGATTTCGCAAAAGCTCAGCGAAAATCTCAAGCAGCAATTTTATGTCGAGGACCATGCCGGCGCCGGCGGTAATATCGGCAT
>DATAYT010000032.1:0-3584 GCA_036272395.1 Xanthobacteraceae bacterium | reverse complement strand
AGCGTCCACAAGAGCGTCATTGCGCGCTTGAATGTCCCCTTAAGCCCATTCCCTCCAACCATGTGAAGACTGATGCCGAGCGCGCTGTTCTCGCCGATCAAACTTTCCGACCTGACGCTTTCGAACCGTATCGTGGTGTCGCCGATGTGCCAGTACAGCGCCAACGACGGCGTGGCTAACGACTGGCACCTGACGCATCTCGGCATGCTGGCCAATTCCGGCGCCGCTTTGCTCGTGGTCGAAGCCACTCATGTCGAACGCCACGGCCGCATCACTCATGGCTGCCTCGGGCTCTATTCCGACGCCTGCGAAGATGCGCTTGCCCATATTGTTGCGCATTGCCGGCGGGTCGGAACGGCGAAACTCGGGATTCAGCTGGCGCATGCCGGACGCAAAGCTTCGGCGCAGCGGCCGTGGGAAGGCGCCAAGGCGCTCTCGGCGAACGAAGATCCTTGGCCGACCATCGCGCCGTCTGCGGTACCGTTCGGTCCGGGCTGGCATACCCCGCGGGCGATGAACGAAGGAGACATGGCGCAGGTGCGCGCCGATTTTGCCGATGCCGCCAAACGCGCAGTGCGGCTCGGCTTCGATGCCATCGAGCTGCACTTCGCGCACGGTTATCTGCTGCACAGTTTCGTTTCACCGCTGTCGAACAAGCGCAACGATGAATTCGGCGGTTCGTTCGAAGGCCGCATACGCTTCCCGCTGGAAGTCGTGCGCGACACCCGTGCGGTCGTGCCGCGCAGCATTCCGCTTGGCGCGCGGATCACCGGCACCGATTGGGTCGAGGGCGGGCTGACCGCGGACGATGCGGTCAAAATGGCCAAGACGCTCAAAGCCGCCGGTCTCGATTACGTCGACATTTCCTCGGCTAACATCACGCCGGAAAGCCGCTGGCCGAACGATCCCGGCTTCAACGTTCCGATTGCCGAGCGCGTGCGGCGCGAAACCGGCCTGCCGGTTCGCGTCGTCGGTATGATCGTCAACGCCAAACAGGCGGAGGCGGTCATCGCCGAGGGCAAGGCCGATATGATCGCGATGGCGCGCGCGTTCCTCGACGATCCGCATTGGGCTTGGCACGCGGCACAGGTGCTCGGCGCCGAAGTGGCGCGCCCGCCACAATATGCGCGCGTCGGATCAGCTTTATGGCCTGGCGCTGCGCTGCGCGGGTGACGGCGGGATCCGGCCATAGGCGAGCGCCAGTCGTGCCGGCTCGACGCCGAGATAATAAGCAAGCCGCAGCCGCCACATTAGCGCAATGGTATGCCATAGGCCGTGATAGTCCCAGCGGCGCCCCGAGGTCACGGCCGGTGCCGCGATGCACGAGGGCCGGGACAGGCGCTTGAGCTTGCGCGACAGCGCGATGTCTTCCATCAGCGGCAGATCGGGAAACCCGCCGATCGACCAAAACGCTTTGCGGGTGACAAAAATCGCCTGATCGCCGGTGGCGATGCCGGTGAGCCGCGAGCGACAGCTAATCATCAGGGCAACAAGCGCCAGGAGTGGATGCTGGCCGGCGATGCGCAGGTCGAAACGGCCCCAAACACGGCCGCCTCGCCGGTCCGAAAGGCGAAGCGCGAGCGCTGCCGCGATGAGGTGATCGGCACGCTCCGGCAGTGTTGTATCGGCATGAAGGAAGAGAAACACATCGCCGATGCAGAGCGCCGCCCCGGCATTCATCGCCGCGCCGCGGTTGCGTGGACCCGCGATCACGCGATCGGCGAAGGGGCGCGCGAGTGCGGCAGTGCCGTCGCTGCTGCCGGCATCGACCACGATGATTTCAGCGCCACGAGCCCGCAGCGGCGCCAAGGCTTGTAGTGTATCCGCGATGATCGCCGCCTCGTCGAGCGCCGGAACGACGATACTAAGCAGCCCCATATCGGAACGCATGCCGGCAAGATTGCCGACAAAGCCGCAGTCGGGCAACCTCGCTTGAACAGGTGAAGCATTCTGTATGGAAAATCCTGTTCTGATCGAAGTGATCCGCGGACCGCTGGTCGAAAGCCAGCACCGCGGCGCCGTAGCTGTATCCGATGCCGAAGGCCAGATCGTTTTCGCGCTCGGCGACCTGGCGGTGCCGGTATTTCCGCGTTCCGCAGTGAAAGCGTTGCAGGCCTTGCCGCTGATCGAGCAGGGCGCGGCCGATCGCTTCAGTTTGAGCGACGAGGAGCTGGCGCTCGCTTGCGCCTCGCATAGCGGCGAAGCCGCACACGTCATCGGCGTCGAGCGGATGTTGGCAAAAGCCGGGCTTAAGCCTTCCGACTTGCGCTGCGGCGCGCATTGGCCAATTGCACAGGCCGCGGCCGCCGCCGTGGCGCGATCGGGCGCGCCATCGCCGCTCCATAACAATTGCTCCGGCAAACATGCCGGCTTTCTGTGCGTCGCCCGCGCGCTCGGCGTCGATCATGCGGATTATTGGCGGCCGGAGCATCCGGTGCAGCGCTTGGTTCGAAGCGTGCTTGAGGATTTTACCGGCGCCGCACTGGGCGAGACGGTTTGCGCCATCGACGGCTGCTCGGTGCCGACCTGGGCGGTGCCGCTGCGCAATCTCGCGCACGGCTTTGCCAAATTCGGCGTCGGCCGCGGCATTTCGGCGGAGCGAGCGCGGGCCGTGGCGCAGCTGCGCCAGGCCTGCGCGAACAAGCCGTGGTACGTCGCCGGCACCGGCCGCTTCTGCACCGACTTGATGCAGCTGTTCGGTGACCATGTTTTTGTAAAGACCGGCGCCGAAGGCGTCTATTCCGCCGCGCTACCGCTGCAAGGGCTCGGCATCGCGCTCAAATGCGACGATGGCGCAAGCCGCGCCGCGCAGGCGATGATGGCGGCTGTCATCGCGCGATTTTTGCCGCTTACTGTGAGCGAGCGCGCGGCGCTTTCGCGCTTCGTAGAGCCGAGCTTGCGCAACTGGAATGGCTTTGAGGTCGGGCGGGTCCAGCTGACGGATGTGCTGCGATAAGCGGTGGGTTCAAACGCCGGCCGGCGGCGACCAATGCGATCAGAAGATTTTCACCAGCGGCAACAAGCCGCGAAAGCGGCGGCAGGCTGCGCAGCGAGCTCGCCCGCCGCGGCGTCGCGCTGATCCACGGGATATGAACAAATTGTACCAGCGGCCAGCCATCACGCGCATGCCGCAGTGCCCGCCAGTAAGCATAGTTGCAAAGATACGCCCCGGCATCGCGCGATAACCGAGCAGGCAGCGCATTTTGGCGCAGCACGCTGAGGAGTCGCGGGAAGGGTGCGTTTCCTCTCAGTGCGCCAGGTTGGCCAAACTCTATCACTGCGTGCTTCGGATGATAGCCGTACACATCGGGAAACAAGATCGAGCGTTTGTTGCGCGCGCGCGTCTCGACGCAAACCTCGCGCCGCCGGCCGGCAAGACCGATGATCAGGATGACGTCCGGCTTACGCGCCAACAGTTTGGGCAGATCGCGGTCGACCGCGCCGTAAGCCGTCGCAAAGACGTGACTTGTGATCTCGATCCCGGCGAGCGCCGGGCGGCGCCGGCGCGCCAGCGCGATTGCCAAACGGCCGCTTGGATTCGACGGCGCGCCCGGAAATGGACCAAAGCCTGCGATCACAATCCT
>DATAYT010000031.1:0-7515 GCA_036272395.1 Xanthobacteraceae bacterium | reverse complement strand
GCGCGACAAGCTCTCGCGCTGGGCGTTATTGCCGCGCGGCGGCGATCCGATCCTGTGGGATTTCGGCTCGGCCGCGGTGCATCACAAGCTCTATTCGCCGTGGCTCAAGCCGGAGAACTGCAAAGCCGGCCTCGTCGGCTTACGCGGCACCGTCGATCCGGCGTTCGGCCTGATGAAGCATCACGCCGAAGAGATGGCGTCGATCCTCAAAGCCGCCGGCGTCGCCAAAATGCCGATCGGCGTCGACATCATCGAGCCGCCGATGATGTTTGAACTGGAAAAGGCCGGCTTGAAGATCAAGGACGGCCAGCAGGTGATGCTGGAAGCGCGCGAGGTCAAATCGGCCGACGAAATCGCGCTCTTGAACCGCGCCGCGGCGATGGTCGACGGCGCCTATCAGCTGATCGACGAGGAGCTCAAGCCGGGCGTGCGCGAGAACGACATCGTCGGCAAGGTCAACGAATTCCTCTATCGCCATGGCTCCGACGACGTCGAGGCGATCAACGCCATTTCCGGGGAGCGCTGCAATCCGCACCCGCACAATTTCACCGACCGCATGGTGCGGCCGGGCGATCAGGTGTTCTTCGACATCTTGCAGTCGTTCATGGGCTATCGCACCTGCTACTACCGCACCTTCAATGTCGGGCGCGCCACGCCGGCGCAGCAGGACGCCTATAAGCTATGCCGCGAATGGCTCGACAAGGCGATCGAGCTGATCAAGCCCGGCGTAACCACCGACAAGGTCTGCTCGGTCTGGCCCAAGGCGCAGGAGTTCGGCTTCCCCGATGAGCTCGCCGCCTTCGGCCTGCAATTCGGCCACGGCCTCGGGCTCAATCTGCACGAGCGGCCGATCATCAGCCGCATCGTCTCGCTTGACCATCCGACCGTGATCAAGGAAGGCATGGTGTTCGCGCTCGAGACTTATTGCCCGGCCAAGGACGGCTATTCCGCCGCGCGCATCGAGGAAGAGGTCGTGGTCACCGATAAGGGCCACACTATCATCTCGCTGTTCCCGGCCGAGCAATTGCCGATCGCCGCAAAGTATTGAGAGTGATGGCCGCTCGTCCCCGCGAAGGCGGGGACCAGCGCATAATGAAGTGACTCACGCTTCAGTCAGTTACCGCCCGCGCTCATGCCGCGGAGCGCGGCGAGCCGTAATTCCAGCTCACGCCTGAAATTGTATTGTGGCTTGCCGAACGACCTATTGCGCGTGGCAAGGAAGTCTTGTTGCTCCTGTTTCAGCCGCATGGCTGCCCTGCCGGTGAGATTGGCAAGCGCTGCCTTGTAAGCGGCGTCCATTTCGCGATCGAGCCGGGACAGATCAGGGTTGGAGCAGATTGCTTTCTCCACCGCGCGAGTGGCCTTCTTACAGTCGAAGCTCGGCAGCAGGTTGTCCGAATTGACCGCGTTGCCCCGGTCGCGCTTCACGCGCACCGCTGCAAGGTTCTCGGCGGCTTGGTCGAACTGCGGATTGATACGCAGCGCAGCTTCATAATCGGCAATCGCGCGATCCAAGTCGCCTTTAAAGCCATAGGCGGCGCCGCGATTGTTATAGGCGAGGCAAAAACCCGGATTGAGCGCGATGGCGCGGTCATAATCGGCGATGGCGCGATCGTAATCGCGTTTGTCATTGTAGGCATCGCCACGATTGGTGAGAAAATTGGCCTGCGGCTTGAGCCGGATTGCTTCGTTATAGTCGGCGATCGCCCGGTCATAATCGCTGAGCGCGGCATATGACAGTCCGCGGTTGTCGAAAAATTCCGGGGTAAGCGGATCGATCCGGATCGCTTCGCTATCGTCGGCAATGGCCTGGTCAAAGCGGCCGAGCTTGCTGTAGGCGGCGGCACGATCGGTAAACGCCTTCGCGTTCTTTGGATCGAGACGGATTGCTTCGTTATAGTCGGCGATCGCCGTCTGATAGTCTTTTTTGAAATAATAGGCGGCGCCGCGGTCCTTGAATGCCAGCGCAAAGTCGGGCTTGAGCCGCAGCGCCTCACTACAATCGGCAATGGCGCGATCGTATTGTGCGTTAAGGTCGAATATGGCGCAACGCCCCGCGAACGATTTGGGCTCGTTCGCATCGAGCCGAATCGCTTCGTTGGCGTCGGCGAGCGCTTTGTCGAGCCGTCCATTATCGCGGTAAGCGTTCGCGCGTTCGCGGAAGGCGCGCGCATTGGTGGGATCGAGCGGCACCGCACGGTCGAGGTCCGCCAGTGCGAGGTCTGTCTTGTCGATATACCAGTAGGTCGCGCCGCGGTTGGTGAGCGCGGCAGCGAGCGCCTGCGGCTGATCCTTCAGCTTGCCAATGAGTGCGGTGCAGGCGGCGATGCGCTGCTCCGGGGAGACGGCGTCGTCGGTCGCGGCGCAGAGATCGTCATCGGTGCCGCTTCGCGCCGGCGAGACGGCGAACGCTATCGCGAGACCGATCGCGCAGAAAGTCGCAATGACACTCGCAATGACGCGGCGCATAAGACCCTCAAGCCGGTATGCAACGCTCAAGCGGCCATAAGCCTAGCTTGACGGTTGAGCGGATTCCAGTGACATGCTCTCAGATTGAATCGATATCAAACGATCCTAAGCATGCCTTCCAGCGCGCTGCCCCAAACCGCCGTCGCCGAAACGCTGGCGCAAAAGATCGCCGCGCTCGACGCGGCAAGATTGCCGCAAGCGGTGCGGCGCAAATGCGAGGAGCTGTTGATCGACGTGGTCGGGCTCGCCGTCACTGCGCGCAACGAAGTTTATGTGAAAAGCGTCATCGCGGCGTGCGACGATGACGGGCCGTGCACCGCGATCGGCCATACGCGCACGCTGTCCACGGCTGGAGCGGCTTTGGTCAACGGCACCGCGATCCACGGCGAGGATTTCGACGACACCTTCGAAGGCGGCCCGGTCCATGCCGGCGCCGTGATCGTGCCGGCGGTGCTCGCGGCTTGCGAACGCCACGGTTGTGACGGCAAGGCGGCACTGCTTGGCATCGCCGTCGGCGTCGAGACCATGTGCCGGCTGTCGCTGGTCGCGCCGACCCTCACGCACAAGGCCGGATTCCATCCGACCGCGGTGTTCGGCACGATGGGCGCGGCCGCCGGCGTCGGCGCCGTGCTCGGCCTGTCGCCCCGCCAGCTCGTCGATGCGCTCGGCAATGCCGGCTCGATGGCCGGCGGCATCATCGAATATCTCGCCGAAGGCGCCTGGACCAAACGGCTTCACGCCGGCTGGGCGGCGCAAGCCGGCATCCGCGCCGCGCTGCTCGGCCGCGCCGGTTTCTTAGGTCCGCGCACCGTGTTCGAAGGCGTGCATGGATTTTTCCATGCCTTCGCGCACGCGACCGCCGGCGACTTTGCCGCCGTGACCGACGGCTTCGGCGCGCAGTGGGTCACTGAAACCCTCGCCTTCAAGCCCTATCCGTGCGGAACCATGACGCATCCTTATATCGACTGCGCGCGCCGGCTCGGCCGCCGCGTCAAGGCGGACGATATTGTTGAAATGGTGTGCGATGTCGGCGAGGGCACCGTGCATCGCCTATGGGAGCCGCTTGCCGCCAAGCAGCATCCGGCCAACGGCTATGCCGGCAAATTCTCCACGCCCTATTGCATCGCTTGCGGCTTCGTGCGCGGCCAACAGGGCTTAACTGTTGGCTTGAGCGACTTCTCCGACGCTGCGGTGCGCGATGCCGCAGCGCTCGTGCTCGCCGCCAAGGTGCGCTACCGCATCGATCCGCAAAATCCCTATCCGAAGAATTTCACCGGGCACATCCGCGCCACGCTGCGCGACGGCTCCGTCGTCGAGGAACATCAGCCGCATATGCGTGGCGGCGCGCACGAGCCGCTCACGCGCGCCGACATCGAGGAAAAATT
Source organism: Xanthobacteraceae bacterium (assembly GCA_036272395.1). GTDB lineage: Bacteria > Pseudomonadota > Alphaproteobacteria > Rhizobiales > Xanthobacteraceae > BOG-931. Next base: position 3,661 of record DATAYT010000031.1, on the reverse strand, counting down.
TCTGCTCAACGCCCGCCACGGCGGCTGGAGCGACGCGCGCGCTGCGGCGGTGCTCAAACTGATCGCCGGCCTGTTCGACGGACAGGTCGACCTCTCAACGTTGCGTGGGTGATGTCTCGCCGATTTCGGGCACCGGTACGTCGAAGCCGTTGAGTGTCACCGACACCATGCAATAGAGGCCGACGAGATAAATGAACTCGGCCGTCGCCTCTTCGCCGAAAAGCGCGATGGCTTGTTGATAGGTCAAGGCCGGAAGCACGCCGCCCGAAACCAGAGCGGACGCCAGATCGTACGCCACCGCTTCTTCGCGCGTGAGGTCGCCCGGCCGCTGGCCGGCGATGATCGTCGCAATCTTGTCGTCGCCAATTCCGCGCAACTCGGCAACAAGCACGTGCGCGTAGATTTCATAAGCGGAATGAAAATGCGCGCCGGTCACGAGGATCGCAATTTCGCGGACCGGGCGCGGCAGTTTCGGCGAGTTGGACAAGGCTTTGACCAGTTCCCAAACCGGTCCACCGAATTTCGCAAAACGCAGCCACGGATTCCACGGCCCGATCAGGCGGCCGCTGGCGTCGATCGCGGTGAATCCCTTGAAATTCGTCTCGATACCCTTGCGCATGTCGTCATAGAGGCGGCGCTGCTCGGAATTCAACGCGGACGGTGACATCAGGGGTAAGCGCATGGCGGTTTTCCCGTTAGTGGAGGCCCCCGGCCCGCGCCGATCAGGCCGGCACGTTTAATAACTACTTCCCACCGAGTTGTTTGAGCATGTCGGCGGCTTCCTTGAATCCGGGGCGAAGTGTCAGCGCCTGGCGATAGTCGGCAATCGCGCCTGATTTGTCGCCGGCAGTGAGTTTAACATCGGCGCGATTGTAGAACGCCGTTGCATATTTCGGATCGATTTTGATCGCCATATCAAAGTCAGCGATCGCATGCTCGTAGTCTTTTTTGTCGCCCAAAGCGTTGCCACGATTGCTGTAGGCCATGGCGTTGTTCGGTTCGAGACGGATGGCCTCGCTGTGAGCCGCAATGGACTCATCGAGGCGCCCGAGCAGTCGCAGCGCATTGCCGCGTCCCGTGTAACCACTCGCCGATTTGGGATCGTAACGAATTGCCTGGTCGAAATCGGCGAGCGCCAGGTCATATTTCTGTTGGCGCCGATACATACTGCCGCGCTGGATGAAGGCGAGAGAGCGGGCGTCCGCGCTGCCGCCCGGTGAATTGATCAGATTGGTGCAGGCTTGCCGGACTCGATCGATTGATTTTGGATCGAGCGCAATATCGGCTACCGGCATCGTGCACGCCAACGCGTCGTCATCAGTGGTTGAGGTGGCCGCTCGCCTTGCCCCTGGCTGCGCGGCGTCCTGGCGAGTTCCGATCTTTTGCAACGCTTCGAGAGCGGGTGGAAAACCCGGCACCAATTGCAATGCCCACTTGATCGAGGCGAGTGCTCCGGCATCGTCGCCAAGCCCGTGCATGTCCAGGCCGCGGTTGACAAAAGCCAGTGGTTGATTCGGCGCGAGTTCGCGCGCCTTCTCGTTGTCCGCGAACGCGCGCAGATACTCGCCCTGCAGGTAGAGAGCTGCGCCGCGATCGAGATAAGTAGCATTGTCGTTTGGATTAAGCCGGATCGCCGTATCGAAATCGGGAACCGCTCCGGCCGCATCGTGCAGCATGAGCTTAATCGTTCCTCGTCCTTTCCAGCCGCCGGGATTGTCGGGGGCAACTCGATCGCGTGCCCATAGTCATCGGCCGCTCGCGGCAGCTCGTTCTTGGCGCGCCAGACGTCGCCGCGGTTGAGATAAATACCGCCGTCGTTCGGGCTGAGCTTGATCTGTTCGTCGTAGTCGGCGATGGCGTGATCGTAGTCGCCTTTGCGGTAATAGGCATAGCCGCGCGGCGCGTAAATCGTGGCGCCGCCATTCGGGCGCAGCTGCAGCACCTCGCTGTAGTCCGCGATGGCGCGGTCGTAGACGCCGAGTTTTGATTCTGCGCCGGCGCGCACGAAAAAAGCGAGCGGCAAAGTCGGATCGAGCCGAAGCGCGGTCTCGGCATCCGCCATGGCACGCTCCGGCTGGTTCGCAACCGTCCAGAGATTCGCGCGATTGACATAGGCTTGCGCATAATCCGGGGCGATCTTGATGGCTTGATCGAGATCGTTCTTGGCCTGATCGAGATTGCGCTTAAGCGTGAAGGCGAAGCCCCGCTGCGCATAGGCGGCCGCCAACTCCCGGCCGCGCGCCTGCCCAGCGTCAATGATGGCCGAACAGCCCTTCACCCGGTCTTCGGTCGTGCTCTGGGGTCCCTCGCAGAGTTGTTGCGGATCGGCGGGCTGGGCCTGCGCCACTCGGTTCTGGACGGGGACAACGAGAACAATCGCCGTCACCAACGGCAGAGCTCGTGAGAGCGCCATGGCCAATCTCCTAGAACGAGGTCTTTCCTTCGGCGAGTGGTCGACCAGCTTCCGAAGCCTTTGGCGATCTGACAAGAGGTTGCCGTGGTTGAATTTCTCTCAAGTCGTATTTTCGGGCCAGGCTTCTGGCCCCAGATAGATCGAAAACTGATAGATCGAAAATTTGTCGCATCGTTATTGACGTTCGTCACCGTTTCCGTTACATATGCTCCGAACCTCGCCCATTTCGGACGTGGCCCGGCAGGCATAGCCGGATCGCGCAGGCGAGTGCGTGGTGGAGGGGGCATTGCGCTTCAAAACGCACTTGCGGCGCAAAATGATCGTTGGAGCCGACGCCCCTTCCACCACCCCTTCCCCGCTATCGCGGGGAAGGATGAAGAGCCAGCCCGATTGGTTAATCGGGTCTTAGGCCCGAAATCCGCCCAACCTCTTGCTAAATAACAATTTGTTGAATCGGGTGCCGACGCCGTTGAACGCGAATTTAACAACTAAATCGAAACCAGTTGTCCTGGCCACGGACAGGCATGGAAGAATCGCCGTGCTGAACTGTGCTCTCTGCACCTTGGCCAAGACTTGCGCTCGCAGTTCCTTGGGATGCCCGAGATTTGGCCCGGATGCCCTCGACGACCGACTGAATGCCCTCTGCCGGCACGCCGGCGTGGAAGAGATCACGCTCGATCCCGAAAGCTTCGAGCGCTAGGGATTGATCGCCGAATGCTCCGCACTCGAAAGGCGCTCGCCGTAGTTAGCGCGGATGCTTCTTTGTGCCATCCAGTCCAGTATTTCAAGGTTTAGTTCGCTCGCGGTCCAACTGGTGCAGATTTATCCACGCTGTGTTTGGTAGTTTGGGTCCAAACTTGGGTCCTAAACTTTCCTTAGTGGACTGGGCACCTGACGTGAGCCTTAGTAGTCGATCTTATCGCTTGAGCCACATCGTGCTTGCGGAATGGGGTGCGCGAGTTCAAATCTCGCCGCTCCGACCGAAAACCTCCCTGTAGCGGGCACAGATGATTCGATGATCCGCATGAGCCCGAGACCGGAACCATCAACCCAGGAAGTGTTGGCGGGCCTCGTGGAGCGAGTAACCTACCACAACGCTGAGAATGGCTTCTGCGTGTTGCGCGCGAAGGCGCGCGGGCATCGTGATATTGTGACGGTGGTGGGCCATGCTGCTGCGATTTCCGCCGGCGAATGGATCATGGCCTCGGGCCAATGGGTCAACGACCGCACCCACGGCCAGCAGTTCAA
>DATAYT010000030.1:0-13869 GCA_036272395.1 Xanthobacteraceae bacterium | reverse complement strand
GTCTTGTCGCGGGCTTCGATGACCGTATCGAAGACCGGCAGCCCGAGATGCGTCATGCCGCCTTTTCCGGGCGAGGTGCCGCCGACCATTTTGGTGCCGTAGGCGATCGCCTGCTCGGAATGGAACGTGCCGTTCTTCCCGGTGAAGCCCTGGCAGATCACTTTGGTGTTTTTGTCGATCAGGATGGACATTTGTCTGACCTGGCACTCACGCTTTCTTCACCGCCGCAACGATCTTCTGCGCGGCATCGTCGAGATCATCGGCCGATGTGACGTTGAGATTGGATTCGGCGATGATCTTCTTGCCGAGCTCGACATTGGTGCCTTCGAGCCGCACCACCAGCGGCACGCGCAAGCCCACTTCCTTGACCGCGGCGACGACACCCTCGGCGATCACGTCGCATTTCATGATGCCGCCGAAAATATTGATCAGGATGCCCTTCACATTGTGATCCGAGGTGATGATCTTGAACGCGGCCGCCACTTTCTCTTTGGTGGCGCTGCCGCCGACATCCAAAAAATTCGCCGGCGTCTCGCCGTAAAGCTTGATGATGTCCATGGTGGCCATGGCGAGGCCGGCGCCGTTGACCATGCAGCCGATCGTGCCGTCGAGCGCGACATAACTGAGGTCGTGGCGCGACGCTTCGATTTCCTTTTCGTCCTCTTCATTGATGTCGCGCAACGCCATCACGTCGGCGTGGCGGTAGAGCGCGTTGTCGTCGAACGCAATCTTGGCATCCAAACAAATCAGCTGGCCGGTTTTGGTGACCACCAGCGGATTGATCTCAAGCAGACTCATGTCCTTGGCCAAGAACGCCCGGTAGAGCTTCGGTAGCATGGCTTCGGCTTGCTTGGTCAGCTCGCGGGTAAAGCCGAGCACATGCGCAACGTAGCGCGCGTGATGCGGCATGAAACCGGTCGCGGGATCAATCGAAAAACTCACGATCTTGTCCGGCGTCTTGTGCGCGACTTCTTCGATGTCCATGCCGCCCTCGGTGGAGGCGACGAAGGCCACCCGCGAGGTCGAGCGATCGACCAGCGCCGAGAGATAGTATTCGCGCTCGATCGCGGAGCCTTCCTCGATATAGACGCGGCGCACCTGGCGGCCATGCGGCCCGGTTTGGTGCGTGACCAGAACGGAGCCGAGCATGCGCTCGGCCTCGCGCTTTACGTCGGCGACCGATTTGACGACTTTGACGCCGCCGGCTTTGCCGCGGCCGCCGGCGTGAATTTGCGCTTTGACCACCCAGACCGGACCGCCGAGTTCGTTGGCGGCCTTTTCCGCGTCCTGAGTGGTGAACGCGGCGATCCCGCGCGGCACCGGCACGCCGAAGTCCCGCAATATCGCTTTGGCCTGATATTCGTGGATGTTCATTCGAATGCCCTAGCGAACCTTTCGCCTCATCCTGAGGTGCGAGCGAAGCGAGTCTCGAAGGATGGCGCCGTCGCCCTTCGAGGGCCGCCGCGCGGCCACCTCAGGGTGACGGCAAACTCATTTCTCGAGATCGGGCGCGATCCTTTTGCACGCGTCGATAAGGCTCTGTACTGCTTGCGTCGATTTTTCGAACATCGCGCGCTCCGCGCTGTTGAGGTCGATCTCGACAATCCGCTCGACCCCTTTGCCGCCGATCACCACCGGCACGCCGACATAGATGTCCTTGAGGTCATATTCGCCATTGAGCCATGCGGCGGCTGGGAGCACCCGCTTCTTGTCCCGCAAATAACTCTCCGCCATCGCTATTGCCGAAGAGGCGGGTGCGTAAAACGCCGAGCCGGTGCGCAACAGGCTGACGATTTCGCCGCCGCCACTGCGCGTGCGCTCTACGATCTCCTCGATGCGCGCCTGCGTCGTCCAGCCCATCTTGACCAGATCGGGAAGCGGTATGCCGGCGACGGCCGAATAGCGCACCAGCGGCACCATACTGTCGCCATGGCCGCCGAGCACGAACGCGGTGACGTCCTCGACCGAGACATTGAATTCGTCGGCCAGGAAATATCGAAAGCGCGCCGAGTCGAGCACGCCGGCCATGCCGATGACCATGTTCTTGGGCAGGCCGCAGCACTTCTGCAGCGCCCAGACCATGGCGTCGAGCGGATTGGTGATGCAGATGACGAACGCGTTGGGGGCGTATTTTTTTATGCCGGCGCCGACCTGCTCCATGACTTTCAGATTGATGCCGAGCAGATCGTCGCGGCTCATGCCGGGCTTGCGCGGCACGCCGGCGGTGACGATGCACACCGCAGCGCCTTCGATCGCTTCATAGGAATTGGTACCGGCAAAGCGGGCGTCGAAACCCTCGACCGGCGACGACTGCACGAGATCGAGCGCCTTGCCTTGCGGTACGCCCTCGACCACGTCGAACAACACGACGTCGCCGAGCTCCTTAAGGCCGATCAGGTGCGCGAGCGTGCCGCCGATTTGGCCCGAACCTATCAATGCGATCTTGTTTCGCGGCATCAGATAAATGTCCTTGATTGCTGGAAAAGCCGGGCCTTACGGCGTCATTAGCGGTTTCGGATCACCCGTTCAAGGGTAACAGCGCGGGAACGAAAGCGGGCCGCTCATTATTGACCAGCCGGAATAACTTACGCCTGCGTGCGGAAGCGAAAATGGCGAGCATGATCACCTGTGTCAGCACCTATACCGGATCGATGATCTCGTCGGCGCGCCGATTATTCCGCATGTTCGGACCCGGACTGGTGACCGGCGCCGCCGACGATGAGCATGGTGGCCCGGCGATATTGTCTAAGTCTCCACGATGCCCACAGACGAACCGGATATGCGCTCGTGCCCCGCGCCATGCGGGCGAGCCAGATAGGATTGCGCGCCCATCTCAATGAGCCGCGATGCGGTGCGCTTGAATTCTCGCGCTTCGAATCCTTCATCGGCGCGATACAATGCTTCGGGAGGAGCGGCCGCCGACGCGATCAGCTTCACATTCATGTCGTAGAGCGTGTCGATCAAGATGATGAAGCGCTTGGCGGCATTGCGGTTGTCGTAGGTCATGGCAGGAATGTGATCGAGAATAATGGTGTGAAACTCGCGCGCGATCCGCAAATAATCCGCGGCCGCAAGCGGCTCTTCGCACAGATCATGAAATGAAAATCGCGCCGCACCCATAAAGGCGCGCGGCACGCGGATTAAGCGGCCTTTCAGCGCCAGGTCCCGCGCGGTGCCGTGGTTGCCCCCGGTCAGCCGCCGCCAGGCGGCATCGAGCGCTGCGTCGGCGGTCGCATCATCCGGCACATACCAGATCGGCTGGCCTGCAAGCTTTTCCAGACGGAAATCGGTGCGCGCGGCCAATCGCACGACGTCCATGCGCGCGTCCAGCATGGTGATGAACGGCACGAACAGAGCGCGGTTGAGGCCATCCTTGTAGAGCTCGTTCGGCGGTATATTCGCAGTCGCGACGACAACGATGTCACGCTCGAACAGCCGCGCAAAAAGGCGGCCGAGAATCATCGCATCAGCGATATCGGTCACGTGAAATTCGTCGAAGCACAGGAGCCAGGCCTCGGCGGCGAGCTGTTCGGCGACGAGCGTGATCGGGTCGTCGCCGTCATGCTCACCGAATTTCATTTTCTGGCGGATCAGGTAAATGCGCTCGTGCACGTCGAGCATGAATTCGTGGAAATGCGCGCGGCGCTTTCGTTCGACCGGACTAGAGTCAAAAAACAGATCCATCAGCATCGTCTTGCCGCGACCGACCTCGCCGTAGATATAAAGACCCTTGATCGGCTGCTCGCGGCTTGCGAACAGCCAATCGAGCGCGGAAGATTTTCGCGACAGGGATTCCGAGATCTGCTCTTCCAGCCGCGTCATTTTTTCAACGATGTCTAGCTGCGCATCGTCACGCTCGATGCGGCCGGTGGCGACATCGGCGGCATAACGATCTGCAATGGAGTTCGCCATCGAGGCCATGAATTCGCGCTTGGCGCGGGAGGTGGTGGTTAATGGGTGTGAACGAAAGATGACGGTTGTGAGGACGGGACCGCATCAGCGTCGTTGCCGACGACAGCCGAGCGCAGATCTTCACTTGGCAAATCTTCGCTCGCTAAAGTCTTCGTTTCGTCAGCAAACCGTCGCAAATGCGTCGAGAGCCATGCGTATACGGAATATAGGCATGTTGCTCAATCCTTCGCCTTGCCAATTTGCCGCCGCGGCCCAACATGATGCTGTGATTCGTCGAGCGCACGATTTATTCGCTGCGCTCGTGTGCTTTCTGGGAGGAAGCGAAATCAAGGCGGGTCTTGTCGACGATAATGTCAGGAGACCCAATGAAGGAAATCCTTCCCGAAGGCGGCGTGGTCCGCAAATTGTGGATCGGCGAGACCGCCAAATATCGCGACCATCTGCTGCGTCTGGACGCGCAAAGCCGGCGCAACCGCTTTTCCGGCGGCGTGTCCGATCAGTTTATTCGCAATTACGTCGATCTCACTCCCGGCCTGGACGCGGTCGTGCATGGCTTCTTCATCGGCGGCACCATGCGCGGCGCCGCGGAGTTGCGCCCGCTCGGCGCCGGCTTTCCGCGTGAGGCGGAGGCGGCCTTCAGCGTCGAAAAGGATTGGCAGAGTCACGGCGTTGGCTCGGCCTTGCTGCGTCGCACGTTGCTGGCAGCGCGCAATCGCGGCTTCCGCCTCCTGCACATGGCCTGTCTTGCCGAAAATCAGCGCATGCAGCAGCTCGCGCGCAAATTCGATGCCGAGCTTTCATTCGACTTCGAAACCGTCATCGGCGAGGTCGAATCGTCCCGCCCGACGCCGCTGTCGTTGATGCGCGAAGTGATGTCGGACAGCCACGGCTTCGCCACCGCCATGCTCGATCTGCAATCGCGGATGCTGCGCGCCTAAGCGCAATCCGCTCGTCGTTCGTGAGTGCCTGGGTCCAGTCGCAGCAGAGCCGAGCGGTCCTACCCGACGCGTTGAATGCGTCTGATGTCATGGGCGGCGAGTGGATAGGCCTCTTCGACGACATAAGGCCCGCCGCCGATCGAGGCGCGCGAGGAGAACACCACAAATCGCGAGACCGCGAACGAGGACGAGCGGTAATAACCCCGCGCCGCCAGATATTCGGCGACTTGCCGGCTCGATGAATCGCGCAGGCGCGCCAGCGTCACATGCGGGGTGTATTTGCGCCCTTCCGGTTCGAGCCCGAGCCGTTGCAGGAGCCGGTCATGCTCGGCTTGCAGCTCCAGCAACGGCGTGACCGGCGCCACCGCGGCGACGACAGCCCGCGGCTTGCGGCCGCCGAACGAGGTCAGTCCATCGAGACGAAGGTCAAAAGCCTGGCGATGAACGCGCCCAAGCACGTCGACAATCTCGTGGGCCAAAGCGTCGTCGATGTCGCCGATGAAGCGCAGCGTCAGATGATAATTCTCCGGATCGATCCAGCGGGCGCCGGGCAGCCCGCCGCGCATCATGGCGAGCGACTGACCAATCGCGGGCGGGATTTCAATTCCGGTGAACAAGCGGGGCACGAGAACCTCCGCACAAGAGGATCGCGGCGATCGCGGGCGTGGGCTCTTCTACGGCTTTTGCCCGGCGATTCGCGCTGGTTGCAGAATGGGGTGATTAGCGCGCTCGCGCAACCCTCCAGCGACCCTAAGATTGTTTTTGTGCCCGCACCCGGGCGATGAGTTCCTGCACTTTGGGCATAATCCGCCGCACGATGGCGGCGACGCCCGCGGCGTTCGGGTGCATGCCGTCCGGCTGGGTGAGCGTGCGGTCGGCGGCGGCGCCATCGAGAAAGAACGGGTAAAAGACCGCACCATGTTTGGCCGCGAGCTCGGGATAGATGCGCTCAAACGCGCGACCATAATCGACGCCTAAATTCGGCGCGGCCTTCATGCCGCACAACATGATTGCAATGTGACGCTGCTCAAGCCGCGCCAGAATGGCATCGAGCGCCTCGCGCGTCACTTGCGGGTCGATGCCGCGCAGCATGTCATTGGCGCCAAGCTCGACGATCACGGCGTCGGTCCCCTCCGGCACCGACCAGTCCAGACGGGCCAATCCGTCCGTAGCGGTATCGCCGGAAACGCCGGCATTGGCGATTTCGACTTTGGCGCCCTGCGCCGCAAGCGCTGCCTGGAGCCGCGGCACAAATCCGTCCTTGGCGGCAAGCCCGAGACCGGCGGTGAGCGAATCGCCCAGCGCGACGACATGAAGCGGGGTCTCGGCGATCGCAAAGTGCGGATTGAATGCGCCCAAGAGCAGCGCACAACAGACTGCAATGATTTGGTAGAACGCCCCGCGCAACCCATATGAGCGAACGCATGCCTGCCGCCACGGCGGTGTCTCATTGCGATGCGACGAGGCGGTCACTTTTGCTAAACCGGTCGAACCCATGAATGACATTTCCGGGCGCTTGTTGGCGGGCGAAGCCGTGAGCATCGACGGAGTCAATCTTTCGCTCGGCCGCGGCGCGGCGCGCCTGCATATCCTCAAAGACATCGATCTTCATATAGGTCGTGGCGAGGCCGTTGCCCTACTCGGACCTTCGGGCTCGGGCAAGTCCACGCTACTCATGGTGATGACCGGATTGGAGCGGCCGGATTCGGGTTCGGTTATCGTCGCCGGGCAAAATCTGCGTACGCTCGACGAGGACCGGCTGGCGCGCTTTCGCGGCCGCAACATTGGCATCGTCTTTCAGGCTTTCCATCTGATCCCGACCATGACGGCGCTTGAGAATGTCGCGGTGCCGCTCGAGCTCGCTGGCATCGCCGATGCAAAGGCAATTGCCGAGCGCGAACTCGCCGCCGTCGGCTTGGCGGAGCGCGCATGGCATTATCCCGCCGAGCTTTCCGGAGGCGAGCAGCAGCGGGTCGCGCTGGCCCGCGCCTTGGCGCCGGATCCGGCCATCATCGTTGCCGACGAACCGACCGGCAATCTCGACGAAGCGACCGGAAGCGAAATTATCGAGCTTCTGTTCCGCGGCCACAGCGAGCGCGGCACCACGCTGGTTCTGGTTACGCACGATGCGGCACTGGCGGCGCGCTGCGATCGCGTGCTGCACATGCGTTCGGGACACATCGAGGCGCGAGCGGGCGCAGAATCGAGCATCGGGTGAGCGGGCTCGCATGACGGTGTCGCTCAAATCCCGCTCGGCACTATCCGCGCCGGAGGCCGCAGGATGGTCCGCCGGCTTTGCCGGGCGGTTTGCTAGGCGCTTTGCTTGGCGCGATTTGCGCGGCGGGCTGCGCGGCTTTGGCGTTTTCATTGCCTGCATCGCGCTCGGCGTCTTGGCGATCGCCGGCGTCGGTTCGGTCGCCGCAAGCCTCAGCGAGGGCATCGGCAAAGCCGGCCGTGTAATCCTTGGCGGCGACCTGGCCTTTTCGCTCATTCAGCGTGAGGCCGACGACACCGAACGCGCTTTCCTCGATGCGCATGGCACGGTTTCCGTGGCCGCCAGCTTGCGCGCCATGGCTCGTCCAATCATGGCCGGTCCGGTGTCGCCTGCGGTCACAGATCCGTCGGCAAATGCAACCGGCGCTGCCGCCACGCTGGTCGAAGTCAAAGCCGTCGACGACCGCTATCCGCTGTTCGGCGCGTTCACCACCGATCCGCCGCTGCAGCTTGCCGCTTTGCTGGCGCAAAAGGACGGCGCTTTCGGCGCCGCGGCCGACCCGCTGCTGTTGACGCGGCTCGGCTTGAAAATCGGCGACCGCGTCAAGGTCGGCGATGCCGAATTTGAACTGCGGGCGAGCGTTACCGGTGAGCCGGACAAACTCGCCGGCGCCATCAGCCTCGGCCCGCGCCTGTTGATCAGCGCAACAGCGCTGCGGGCGAGCGGCCTGTTGCAGCCGGGCAGCCTGGTGCGCTGGCAATATCGGCTGCGGCTGCCGCCACCGCAGTCAGGCGACGGCGCGGTCGCCACGGTAGAGAAGCAAGCGCAAGCCGAATTTCCGGAGGCTGGTTGGGAGATCCGAAGCCGCAGCAAGGCTTCGCCGCAGCTCGAGCGCAATGTCGAGCGCTTTTCGCAATATCTGACGCTGGTCGGCCTGGCCACGCTGCTGATTGGCGGCGTCGGCGTCGCCAATGCCGTCGCCAATCACTTGGCGCGCAACCGCGATACGATCGCGACGCTCAAAGCGCTCGGCGCGAGCGGTGGCGGCATTTTCGCGGCCTACTGCACTGAAATCATCGCCGTTGCTTTGTTCGCAACGCTCGTCGGCGCCGCCTTAGGGGCGGCGCTGCCGTTCGTGATTGCGTATTTCTTTGGCGCAATTCTTCCGTTGCCGGTCGAACCGACGGTTCAGCCAGGCGTGCTGGCTTTGTCGGTTGTCTATGGGCTGCTCACCGCGCTCGCTTTTTCGCTATGGCCGCTCGGCCGCGCGCACGACATTTCCGTCTCGATGCTGTTCCGCGATCAGGTTGCCGGCGAGCGGTCATGGCCGCGCGCCCGCTACATCGCCGCAAGCGGAGCGATCGTCGCCTTGCTTGCGGCGCTTGCCGTGTTCACCACCTATGATCGCCGCATCGCGGCATTCTTTCTCGCCGCGGCGGCGGCCGTGTTTGTGCTGTTGCGGCTGGTTGCGGCGCTGGTCATGGCAATGGCGCGGCGGGCGCCGCGCCAGAATTCCACCGTGCTGCGGCTTGCCATCGCGAATATTCATCGCGCCGGCGCCTTGACCCCGAGCGTCATGCTCTCGCTCGGGCTCGGGCTCGCAATCCTGGTCACGATTGCGGAGATCGAAGGCAATCTGCACCGGGAATTCGCCGCGGCGCTGCCGGACAAGGCGCCGTCGTTCTTCCTCCTCGACATCCCGGCGGCGCAGGCGGACCGCTTCGATGCCTTAATCCACGAACAGGCGCCGGGCGCAAAGCTCGAGCGGGTCCCGATGCTGCGCGGCCGCATCGTCGCCGCCAACGGCGTGAACGCCGACGACCTCAAGCCGCCCGACCGGTCGCGCTGGGTGTTGCGCGGCGACCGCGGCATTACTTTCGCGCGGGCAGTACCGCCAGGTTCGCGCATCGTCGACGGGCAATGGTGGAGCGCCACCTACGCGGGCGAACCGCTCGTCTCGCTTGAAAGCAGAAGCGCGCATGACCTCGAGCTCAAAATCGGCGACACCATCACCGTCAACGTGCTCGGCCGCAACGTGACGGCGCGGATCGCGAATCTGCGTGCGGTCGACTGGGAAAATCTCGGCATTAATTTCGTGCTGGTGTTTTCGCCCGGCATTTTCGATGCCGCTCCGCACAGCGACATCGCCACGCTCACATTCGCCGACGGCGGGACGACCGCGGAGGAAGCCCAGATGATCAGGGCGCTCGGCGGCGCCTTTCCCAACGTCACCGCGGTGCGGGTGAAGGATGCGCTCGATGCAATCGACGCGCTCGTCGGCAAGCTGGTGATGGCGCTGCGCGGCGCGAGCGCGATCACGCTCCTCGCGGCGGCTTTGGTGCTCGGCGGCGCGCTTGCGGCGAGCCAGCGCTTTCGCATCTATGACGCGGTGGTGCTGAAGACTTTCGGCGCGACGCGGGCGCAGCTAACCGCAGCCTATGCGATCGAATATCTGCTGATCGGGCTTGCCACAGCGGTCTTCGCCATTGCCGCGGGCTCGCTGGCCGCCGATTTGGTCGTGAGCGGCGTCATGGAATTTCCGTTCGAATGGGTGCCCGGCGCGGCCATCGAAACCGCCGGTGTGGCGCTCGCGGTGACGCTCGTGATCGGCCTTGCCGGCACTTTCGGTGCGCTCGGCCGCAAACCGGCCGAGGTCCTGCGTAACCTCTAGTTTTCGGCCGTCAAAAAGCATGAAAGCTTTGTAACAGGCCGGAAAATATGGCTTTGCGCCCATCTGGCGCGGAGTGCCCTTTCGCACTAGATTCTTCACACACCAATTCCGGCTTTGGCCGGATGCCAGACCCGGCCTGCGCGCCGGAGCAAAACAGGGGAAATTCCATGTCCGACCTCGATCGGAATTACGCGGCTGCCCGCGCCGGCTATCGCGCGGACCAGGTCGCGATCGACGCAGGCCTGCGCGCCTATATGATCCGCGTCTACAACTACATGGCCGCGGGCGTGGCGCTCACCGGCGTGGTTGCCTGGCTGACCTTCTCGGCCGCGGTGGTGCAGACCGCCGCCGGACTGCAACTGACCGCCTTCGGGCAGGCCATCTTCCAGAGCCCGCTGTTGTGGATTCTGGTTCTGGCGCCGCTGGCGCTCGTCTTCGTGCTGAGCTTCGGCATCAATCGGCTGCAGCCACGAACGGCGCTGATGCTGTTCTTTGTCTATGCCGGCTTGCTCGGGCTGTCGCTGGCGTCGATCTTTCTTGTCTATACCGGCGCCTCGATCACGCGCGTGTTCTTCGTCTCGGCGGCGGCGTTCGGCGCGCTGAGCTTGTACGGCTACACCACCCAGCGCGATCTGACCGGCGTCGGCTCGTTCATGTTCATGGGCCTGATCGGCATCATCATCGCCAGCCTGGTCAACATCTTCCTGAAATCGACCGGGCTCGATTGGGCGATCTCGATCATCGGCGTCATCGTATTCGCCGGGCTCACTGCCTATGACACCCAATCGATCAAGGAAATGTACAGCCCGATGGACGACGGGACGGTCGGCGGCCGCAAGGCGGTGATGGGCGCGCTGCGGCTTTATCTCGACTTCATCAACCTGTTCCTGATGTTGCTGCGTCTGATGGGCGATCGCCGCTGACGCAAGCTTGATCGGAATTCAAGAAACGCCCCGGAGCTGATCCGGGGCGTTTTTATTTTGCGCGTATTTCGCCGCCGGTTGTTTTCTGGCAGTTTCGGCGCGCGATGGGCAAGGTCATCATCCGTCCGGCAATGCCGGGCGATATCGGGGCAATCACCCGCATTTACGCCGACGCTGTTCTTCACGGCACCACGTCGTTCGAGATCGAACCTCCGGCCGAAGCGGAAATGCTGTGCCGGCAAACCGCCCTTCTGAAAAACGGCTATCCCTATTTTGCCGCCGAGATCGAAAGCGTCGTCGCCGGCTACGCCTATGCCGGCCCCTATCGCACGCGGCCCGCTTACAAATGGAGCGTCGAAGATTCGGTCTATGTCGCGCCGGACATGCACCGCAAGGGAATTGGTGCGCTATTGCTGCGCGCTCTCATCGCCGCCAGCACGCAGCGGGGCTACCGGCAGATGATCGCGGTAATCGGCGATTCGGCGCAGACCGGCTCGATCGCACTGCATGAGCGTGCCGGCTTTCGCCACGTCGGCACGCTGCGCTCGGTCGGTTTCAAGCACGGCAAATGGCTCGACACGGTGCTGATGCAGCGCGCGCTGGGAGAGGGCGATACGACGACGCCGTAGCCAACTCCGCTCATTGGCGCGAAAGCGGCAATCCAGTCCATGTTAGCGCGACCGCACTAACTCTGGGTTCCCGCCTTCGCGGGAGCGGGCGGAAGCCTCAGCCCGCGACCACCCGCAGCGAACGGTCGAGCGCGCCGAGCACCCGATCCAGTTCCTGGCCGCGGCGAACAACGTGTCCAGTCGCCGAAATTACGCTGTAGGCGCCCTGGCGGCGCGCCAGCCGCGGATTTTTCTCGATGCGGTAAATTGGAACTTCACAGGCGCGGCGGAATACGGAGAAAACCGCGCGGTCTTTGAGGAAATCGATGGCGTAATCGCGCCACTCGCCAGCCGCGACTTTGCGGCCGTAAAGCCGTAGGAGCCGGTCGAACTCGCGGCGGCTGAACGTCACTTCGTGAGCGGGGACGTGCGCACGATGCTCGTCCCCGCGCCACGGGCTTGGATCGATTTCGCCGAAATCCATGGCGGCGCCTCCTGTTTGATCGAGCCTGACCCCCAGACCCATGTTCACCCATGTCACCTTGGCGTCATGATCGCGCCGGAACCACGCGGCGGCAAGCCCTCTCGCGTGCGGCAATCCAGCTCGCGGATTTGGGTCTAGCCTGAGTTGAAAATCGCGCACACGAGCGCCCTACGCGCGTAAACGCTCGATCTTTTCGGCTGCGGCATTTTGCGAAATCACGGCTTCGTTAGAGCGTTTCATAATGCAGCCTGATTTCGGCCAAGCACGCGCCAAGCTGGCCTGCGAAACGATCGACCGTTGCCTCAGGGCCCGGTTCGGATCGTGCTCCGGATTCCTCAGCCCCCCAGCCCCCCGGGGCGCGGACGGACCGGGCCACAGTTTCGTTTCTGACTGCTTCTATGACTGCAATTCATCCCCTCTTTCCTTCGGGCCGTCATGCGCCGGCCTTTTCTTTCAGGTCGGAGGTCGGATGTCAGAGATTTGAGGTCGGGGATCGGAAGTTCGGATTGTGGAACCGCAGATGTCGAGTTCCGATATCCGTCATCTGATATCTGTCAAAGCGGCGCCAAGAATAATGCCCGGCTTGTCGTGGCTGCCTTCCTGCACCATGACCGCGGCGGCGTCGATGCCCTCGGCCTTGATCTGCGCGATCGGCACGTTCCAGTTCGACTGGGCGGCGCTCAGCGTGCCAAGCTTGAGCCAATTGCGCACGACATTGTGGTAGGTGATGGTGCGGCTGCGGTTCTCGCCGCGACCGATGGCGACCAGAACCGCTTTGGCGAGCGGGCAAAGCCACACTTCCGCGGCGGCGGGCGCCTTGTCTGCATCCGACACACTGACGTTGAGTGTGCCGTTGTTCACCGCAAGGACCACCGGCAGCGACATCACGCCGGATTTGCGATCAGTTTGTGCAATCGCGCGCTCGATCGCCGCTTGATCGCTGCCGATCGCGTCGGCCGAACCATTGACGACGATCTGCGGCGTGTAAACCTGTCCATCACCGCGTGCCCGCGCATAAGCGCGCTGGCGCGCCGAATGCGCCGGATTGGCCAGCGTGTCACGCCAGCCGAGATAATCCCAGTAATCGACGGGAACGCTCAACGCGACGACCGACGGATCGTTAGCGAATTGCCCGACCAGCCGATCGGCGGGCGGACAGGAGGAACAGCCTTGGCTGGTAAAGAGCTCGAGGACTGCGCGCGGTTCACCCGCTTGAGCGGCGGCGGCGGTTGCAATCATGAAGCACGAAACGAGAAGCGCCGGCGCGACACGGCGAGCTTGCATTCCGACCTCCGCCTTACGGCTCTGCTGACGTTCGATGATGCGCGTTTTAGCGCCCGCCTGCCTCACCCGCTACTCACTTCACGGTGAGCCACACGGCCATTTCAGACGTCCGACTGCTGTGCTTACCTGCGGCTTACCCGATATTTGATTAATGCGTCGGCCGAGCCGCAACCAATTGAAAAGACTGGCGCGCCCGAAGGGATGCGTTTCTCCCAAAGGAGGGCAGCCTCACAACAAATTTATTTCGTTCTGTGTTTCATGACGCGGACTTGAATACAAATTACCCGTCACAACTGCTACGCCTCAACAAAGCCAACGAATTGTCACCGGGCTTTTATCTTTTCTTTCGATAGGAGCGCTACACCACTCCCAAAATTTAACAGGTAGGATTTCGCGCTATGGGCATGCTGATGGTCCGTTGCCCAAAGACGGGACAAGCAATCTTCACAGGGCTACACATCGAATCCAGCTTGTTCAGCAGCACCCCGGTATTTTTCGGCAGCACCTACTGTCCACACTGCCGCGTCAAGCATGAGTGGTTTGTCAAAGACGCATGGGTTCGCGGTTCCAACTGGCCTGAACGTGAATTCGCAGAGTAAGCGACGACGCGTTGAAAACGTCGGCCCAATATACTCCGTTATAGGTTGACAATAACTGGGAAGAAAGGAAATTGGCCTGGGCCGGATGACCGATTGCCGGTTTGTTCAGTTTAAGGAGACGACCAATGCTAAAATTCTACTACAGCGGCGCGCCTAATCCCACCAAAGTCGCGCTGTTCCTGGAAGAGACGGGCACGCCCTACGACCCCATTCCGATCGATACTCGCAAAGGCGA
>DATAYT010000029.1:0-2276 GCA_036272395.1 Xanthobacteraceae bacterium | reverse complement strand
GCGGCGACCGCTTGAGCCATGTGCGGAAAGAACTCATCTGTCGGGAGTATCTTGATTGGAACGCCCGCGGCCTCGACGGGCGGAATCCAGTCGGGCACGCCAGCCATGCCGACCGATTTCCCCGTGGCCACGAATTGCCAGACGCCGACCGGACCGGCGGCTTGAATGTCGACGTCATTCTGCGTCAGCCCCGCGCTCGCCAGCAAACCGAGCAGCGTAAAACGTGGTGTCCTGATAGGACATCACGGTGATGGTCTTGCCTTTCAGATCGGCCGGCTTCTGGATGCCGGAATCGGCGCGCACAACGAGTTGCATAAATCCCTTGCCGCCGAACAGCGCGACGATCTTTACCGGCACCCCGTTCTGCCGCACCACGATCGGCCCGTCGGCGACGATTCCGCCAAGCGGCACATTGCCGGCGCCGACCTCTTTGGCGACGTCGACACCGCCGCGGCCCACCGCGTAATTCACGTCGAGGCCCGCTTGCGAGAAATAACCCTTGCCTTTGGCGATCTGAATCGGCCCGAAGGCCGGCAAGATCGGCGGTGCCGGAAATAGATAGGTGATCTTCTCGTCAGCCCGCGCCGGCGCTGCCGAGTCGACGACAACCGCAAAAAGAACCAAAACGGCTGCAGCCCAAATCGCGCGACGGATTTCAAATAGGCCAGGACTCAAACCAAGACCAGCGAACATTTGTATTCCCCCTCGCGATCCAGCAATTTACAGTATAGTTCAATTATCCGAGCTAAAACGCAATCTCCCATCACGAAGCCGGCGCTCGCGCCCGATGATCTGAAATGCCTGTTGTCCGCCTCGAATACCGCAACGTGACGATGCGTTTCGCGGATGCCAAGGGCGGCGGGGCGCTCACGGCCGTCCGCGGCGTCAGCTTTTCCATTCGAGACGCTGAAGTCGTCTCGTTGATCGGCCCAACTGGCTGCGGCAAGAGTACGCTCCTCAATATTAGTTCTGGGCTCGCCACGCCAAGCGAAGGCGCAGCATTTGTCGATGGGCGGCAGGTCGCCGGTCCCAATGCGCAAGTCGCCTTCATGCTGCAAAAGGATCTGCTGTTGCCTTGGCGCACGGTCGCGGAGAACGTGATGTTCGGCGTCGAAATCCAGGGCCTGCCGGTCAAGGAGCGGCAGCGCCGGGCCGCGACACTGCTGGCAAATTTCAAGCTCGCGGAATTCTCCGCGCATTACCCGCATCAATTGTCGGGCGGCATGCGACAGCGTGTGGCGCTGGCGCGCACGCTCGCGGTCGATCCGCACGTTCTCCTCCTCGATGAGCCATTCTCGGCGGTCGATGCACAGACGCGCATGGTCTTGCAGCACGATCTCGCCCAGACGCTCAAACAGGCGAACAAGACCGCGCTGCTCATCACCCACGACTTGGCGGAGGCGGTGACGCTGTCGGATCGCGTCCTGGTCATGAGCCGCCGGCCGGGAACGATCATCGATGAAATCGCGATCGAGCTCCCACAACGCGAAAATCCGATGGCGCGGCGGCGCGATGCGCGGTTCGGCGATTATGTGGCGCAATTGATGGATCGGCTCGACATCGCCCATGCCGACATAGCCGATGCCGCGCTCGATCGCGAAGCGGAAACGGCGACATGACGGGGAGAGCGGATTCGGCGCGTTTGCGCAGGGGTGCGATCGCCAGCGTCGCGCTGCTCGTGGTATTCCTGGCGGCGTGGCAATGGGGACCGGGCGCGCTCGGCATCCCCTCGTTCATCGTTCCGCCTTTATCCACTGTCGCCGCCGAATTCGTGCGCGCCTGGCAGGTCTATCATTTGCCGCTGCATACCGGCGTCACGGTTGCCGAGGTGTTGGCCGGCTTTATTCTCGGCAGCCTGCTTGGCGCTCTGGTCGGCTATCTGCTCGGCATGTCTCCGACCGCGGAGCTTGCGCTGTCGCCCTATATTCTTGCCCTGCAGATCGCGCCCAAGGTCGCATTCGCGCCGCTGTTCATTCTGTGGATGGGATTCACCGTCTATCCGAAAATTCTGGTGGCGATTCTCATCGTGGTCTTCCCGGTCATGGTCAATGTGTTGACCGCGGTGCGCAATGTCGATCCCGATCTGATCAATCTGGCGCGGGCGTTCAAGGCGTCGCGCGCGCAGATTTTCTGGCGCATTGAGTTTCCAAGCTCGATGTCGCCGATGTTTGCCGGCTTGCGCATTGGATCGACATTGGCGGTGGTCGGAGTCGTAGTTGGCGAGCTGGTCGGCGGCAATCTCGGGCTTGGTTACCTGCTCACCTTCGGCGAAGGCC
>DATAYT010000028.1:0-28621 GCA_036272395.1 Xanthobacteraceae bacterium | reverse complement strand
CCGCGATCGACCAGATGCTGCTGGCCGCCGGTCCAGGCCGGATGCGACTTCGGATCGATGTCGAGATGCAGCGTGTCGCCGGACTTGCCCCAGGTCGAGCGCGTGGTGAACTCGGTGCCATCGGTCATGATGACCTTAATGGTGTGATAATTGGGATGGGTGTCCTGTTTCATGGCCTTGCACCAGGGCTGTTTTGGCTGTTTTGCTGGAATTGGGCGGCTATATAACGCGGCATCCGCGGTCCGACAAGCTGCCGCCATTTACCTGTAGTCAACTGGCGATAAGTCCATCAGTCCACAATGAAACCGCAAGAATTCCGCGCCGCTGCGGCGCTCGCCGCCGTGTTTTCCGTCAGGCTTCTTGGCCTGTTCATGATCTATCCGGTTTTTGCCGCCTATGCCGGCGCGCTCGTCGGCGCCAATCCCTACCTGATCGGCGAAGCGCTCGGCATCTACGGTCTCAGCCAAGGTCTGTTGCAGATTCCATTCGGCCTGTTGTCGGACCGGGTCGGACGCAAGGTCATGATCGTCCTCGGGCTTATCCTGTTCGGCGCCGGCAGCGCGGTCGCCGCCGTCTCCACGACGATCGGCGGCGTCATTATCGGCCGGGCGCTGCAAGGCGCCGGCGCCGTCGGCTCGGTCATTCTGGCGCTCGTTGCCGACCTCACCGGCGAGGACAGCCGCACCGCGGCCATGGCGATGGTCGGCATTACTATCGGCGCCTCTTTCATCGTTGCGCTGCTCGCCGGGCCGGTGGTTGCCAATTTCATCGGCGTTAGCGGCATCTTCTGGCTGATGGTCGCACTGGCGCTTGTCGGCATCGCGATCACGCAATTCGTGGTGCCAAACCCGCCGCGCATCCGCGTACATCGCGATGCCGAGGCGGTGCCGGCTTTGCTCGGCGCGGTGTTGCGCAACCGCGAACTGTTGCGGCTCGATGTCGGCATCTTCGCGCTGCATGCCATGCTCACCGCGAGCTTTCTCGTCGTCCCGGACTTGTTGCGCACCACGCTCGGCATTGGAATCCATGATCAATGGATCGTCTATTTGCCGGTGCTGGTTGTCTCCGTCGCTGCCATGGTGCCGGCGATCATCGTCGCCGAGAAATATCGGCGCATGAAGGGCGTGTTTGTAAGCGCGGTGGCGGCGCTCGTCGTCAGCCAAATCATGCTCTTTTACGGCTCAGGAAATGTGTTTGCGCTGCTTGCCGCGCTGATCGTCTTTTTCTCGGCGTTCAACGTGATGGAGGCGAGCCTGCCATCGCTGATCACCAAAGTAGCGCCGCCCGACGTCAAAGGAACGGCAATGGGCGTCTATTCGAGCCTCCAATTCCTCGGCATTTTCGTCGGCGGCATCATCGGCGGCATGGCGCATCAACACGGCGGCAGCGCCGGCGTATTCGCGCTGACGACCGCGCTCGCGGTGATCTGGCTGGTCGTTGCGGCCGGAATGGCGCAGCCGAGCTATTTGACCACGCGATTGCTGCCGATCGCGGAAAACAAATTGTCCGACGCCGCCGGCCTCGTCACAAGACTGCGGCAAGTCCCCGGAGTGATCGAAGCCGTGATCATCGCCGAAGAAAACCTCGCTTATCTCAAGGTCGACAGCAAATCCTTTGACGCAGCGATGGCGGAAGCCGTAGCCGGAAGGTCGGCGCCTGTCTAACGCTCCCCGGTTTGCTGCGGAGGGAAGGGTGGGGGCCGCCAGCGCATGTGGTGGACCGGCCGGCCGCTCCGCGGATTGATTCCCTCGCCGGTAATGACGAAGCCCTGTTTTTGATAAAACGCGATCGCCCGCGCATTGTCGGTATTGACGTCGAGATCGAGCCCGCGCGGCGAGGCGCGCTTGGCCTCGGCAACGAGCGCGCTGGCAAGGCCGCTGCCCCAATGTTCCGGCGCGACAACGATCTGGTCGAGATAAACCGTATCGGGATCGACCGTGACGAAACCGATCATTTCGTTTTTGTCTTCGGCCACCGTGATGCGCGCGGTACGCACCAGGCCGCGCCAGTGTTCGCGCCACCACGCCAGCCGGCCGGCAAAATCGATATCGGGATAGGTCTCCTGCCAGGTGCGCAGCCACAGCGCCAAAGCAGGCTCTTCGTCGCGCGCGCCGTCATACGGCCGGAGCGAGAAAACCCTCACGGCGAAGTCGACGCCGCCGCGGCTTCCTTGGCCGCAGCCTTTCCCGCAACCTGCAACAGCCGCAACAATTCGCGATGCATGGTTTCATTGCCGGCGACAATATTGCCTTTTTGCATAATGGCATCGCCGCCGTCGAGGTCGCTGACAAAGCCGCCGGCTTCGCGCACCAAGAGCAAGCCCGCGGCGAGATCCCACGGGGAGAGATCGCGCTCCCAATAGGCATCGAGTCGTCCCGCCGCGACCCAAGCGAGATCGAGCGTCGCCGCGCCATAGCGGCGCAACCCGGCGAAGGCGCGCTGCGCGACCGCGATTTCCTCGCGGGCGAGAGCAAGATCGCCGCGGCCGTAATGGGGCAAGCCGCAGGCGACAACGGCGTCGGCGAGCCGCCCCCGCGCGGCAACGCGGATTCGCCTGTCGTTCAGAAACGCGCCCTTGCCGCGCTCGGCGACGAACATCTCGTCATTCGCCGGATTGTAGACGAGGCCGGCGATGACCGTGCCGTTGCGCTCCAGCGCAATCGCGACGCCGAAGTGCGGAATGCCGTGGAGAAAATTGGTGGTGCCGTCGAGCGGATCGACGATCCAGCGATGGGTCTTGTCGGCGCCCGGATGGGCGCCGCCTTCTTCGCCCAGGAAGCCGTAGTCCGGCCGCGCTTTCGCGAGTTCCTCCCGCACGATGGTTTCGGCGCGATGGTCGGCGGCGCACACAAAGTTCCGCGGGCCCTTCACCGACACCTGCAGGTGCTCGACCTCGCCGAGGTCGCGTTTGAGGCTGCGGCCGGCGCGATGCGCCGCCTTGATCATGACATTGAGGACTGCGGAATGGAGCATGGCCGGCTTGTCGTAAGCCTTGGAGCGAACAGGTCAAGTTGGCCGGCTTTTAGCCGTTTGCGGTACCGGGAGCGCGCGAGTTCCCACAATACATTGCCCAAATTTGTGCGTCGCGGGAACCGCAACCCGACCGTCGGGTTGAGTGCTATGTCGAAAGACATACGGGGGAGTGGAAATGCAGGGTGCCGCGTTGGTCGAGCGTTATCGTTCTTACGCAGCCAAGTGCGTAACGATTTCCCGGAACCTGCCGAGTCCCACCGGAAAGCTTGTGCTTCTCGAAATGGCGCAATCCTGGCTGAAACTTGCCGAGGAGGCTACCGCTGGCGCCAAGACTGCCATTGAGAGCGCAGTTCCGGATCCAGCTCAGCCGGATTGAAACACCGCCGCACCGTCACAAAGCTAACTCAGCCACCAAGCGCCAAGCGCCAGCGTCGCCATCGTGATCGGAATTCCGGCGCGGCAATAGTCCCATAACGAGATGTGGATGCCGGCGGCGCGGGCGCGCTCGGCGACGATGAGGTTGGCGACCGATCCAACCGGGGTGAGATTGCCCGCCAATGTCGCGCTCATGGCAATCACGAGCCAAATGCGATGCTGGTCGGGAAGACCGAGGATAAAGGGCTTGAGCGCCAACACCGCCGGCACATTACTGATGATATTGGAAAGCACCGCGGTATCGAAGGTGAGAACGTAACTATTGGCGAAGTGAAAGTTCTGCACCGAGTCGATCACGTCGGGCGTCAACAGGATTTTCTCCGCTGCCGCGACCACGACGAAGAGGCCGGCGAACATCAACAGCATCGCGCCGTCGATCTCCTGATAGACCTTGTGCGCTTTGATGGCGCGGGTGACCAGCAATAGCGCGCCGCCGAGAAACGCGGCCATCGCCACCGGCACGCCGGCGAAGAAGGCTGCGATCACCCCGAGCGTCACCAGCACGGCTTTGATGAGTTGCGCCTGGTGCACGCGCGCAGGCGGCGGTTTGGCAGCAAGCTCCGCCGCCAGCCGGAACTCGCGCCACCACAGCGTTGCAAGCACGACAATGACGATAACGAGCCCGACCGCCGCAAGCGGCGCCAAGGCGGCGGCAAATTCCACATAAGGGATGCGCGAGACCGCGCCGACGATCATGTTTTGCGGATTACCGGTGATCGTCGCCACGCTTCCGACATTCGATGCCATCGCCACGGCGAGGAGATAGGAGATGGGGTCGCGCCGCAACGAGCGCGTCACCTGAATCACCAGTGGCGCCATGACCAGGCATACGGCGTCATTGACCAGGAACGCCGAGAACGCAGCGGCGGTCATCGCGACGGTGGCGAGCAAGATCAAGGGCGAGTGCGCATGCGCCAGCGCCCAGCGCGTCACGAGCCGAAAGAACCCGGACAACCGCAAATGCGCCACCACGATCATCATGCCGAGCAGGAGCGCGAGCGTGTCGAGGTTGACCGCGCGATAAGCCTCCTCCGGCGTAATTGCGCCGATCGCCATCATCAGCGCCGCGCCGGCGAGCGCAATGCCGGCGCGATCAAGCCGGAACCCGGGAATACGTCCGAGCGCAATGCCCGCGTAAGTTAGAAGAAAAACAATGGCGGTGGCGATCGTTAGCGTCGGAAAGTTCATTTCGAGGAACCGTTTTGTATTCAGGAAAACATATAGGTGATTTTTCCATTGAAATATTTCTTACAGTCATCAATGCGACTGCGCGACCGTGCGTTGCGGCCGGCATGAACACTTATTCGTTGCAATTGTGGAGCGAATTATTGGCGGACGTTACCGGCTCATTGATCCGTTAGAGCCGGTGACGCGCGCGGTTCCGCTCATTCAATCACCGTGTCGGCGATGGCGAGCACGCCAGGCGGAGTCTGAATATTGAGAACCTTTGCCGTTTTCAGATTGATCACGAATTCGAACTTATCCGGCAACTGCACTGGCAGATCGCCGGGCTTGGCTCCCTTAAGAATGCGATCGACATAATTCGCCGCGCGGCGGAGTAGCTCTAAACGCGCGCCGGCCAGTGCCGCTCGCGGAACCACGAGCGGTAGTTGGTCATCTTGGCCCGCTGCGCCGACGCTGCGTGGCGCTTGCAGGTCGAAGCCTCCTGGCTGTTCTCCGGCGCGCCCCAGCGCAGTTCAGCGCAGTCGTTGGGATTGTAGGCCATCTCGAGATCCCCGGCGCGCTCGGCCACGTCCTTGAGCGTGAGCGTCCACGACGAGCCATCGCTGCGCGTATAGGAAAACTTGCGGGCGGCAAGTTCTGCGGCCAGCACCTTTTGCAATTCGGCTTTCACCTCGACAACGTTCTTGCCGTTCGGCATGGCATAACGTTCCGGGTGCCGGGCCACCCGGTCGGGATAGCCGCGCACAACATCGATCGCGACCAAGAGACGAAAGTCGCGCGCCGGCGTAGAGAAATCTTCCCAGGCGCCGGTCGTCGCAAAAATAGCGGGCCCGTCCGGCATCGTGATCTCGCCGTGACCGTCTTGATACTTGCGGCCGTTTTCGATCGAAGTGACGCGGGTATTGACCTGCTCTTCAAGCGCGGTGATCGCCTCTTTCATGGCGTTGAACGGATCGAGCGGCTCGGGCGAGAGTGCCGCATCCATGCGATCGTAAAAATCGTCGACCGCGAGCTGCGATTGTTCGGGAGAGATATCGCCGTAGTCCGGATTTTTTGCGATTTGGGCGTTGGTCAGCCGCCGCAAAGCGCCGTTTTCCCCGCGCAAGATCGGCCGGAAGTGTTTGAATCCCGCGCTGCCGAACGTGGGTTCGTGCGCGAACAGGAACGTGCCGCGCCAAAACCGCTTGCGCGCGACCGTGCCGTCGGGCTCGGCGTCGACAGCAAGCAAGATGCCGGCCGCGCCGCCCGATTCCGGCACGCGCCGCACCACCATCATGACGTGTCCGTACGGATCGGCATAGACAGTCCCGGGCCGCAATGCCTCTTGCGTGAGCGGAACAAAGTAAAAATCGGTGTTGTCGTCGGTTGCCGAGGTTCGCACCGAGCCGGAGTGGACGACGTCGCCGACGATCCGCAGGTATTCGGCGAATGAAGGCGTGCCGAGCCGCTTCGCAGGCGCTCCAATCGCCGGTGCGGGCGGCGCGGCCTGCTCGCCGATCATCTGCTGCAATAGAGTGGGCGGCGGCGCAGGCGTCGGGTCGGCGGACGCCGTTATTTGATCGGGCGGCGGCGGCGGACGCGTTGCCTCGGGATGCTCGATGTTGAACCACTGGTAACACTTGCCGCTACGCGAGCAATTCGAATAGCCGAACGGCAGCCCCATCTTGTACGCGAAATAGGCGCGCAGGAAGTAAGCAAAGTCGGCGCAGTCGGGACGAAGGTTGATCGTCACGTTATCTTCGCCGAGACCCAAATAGTCGAAAAGAATATTCCGCGATCGATCGCGTAACACTTCGTGCCAGGCTTTCCACGACGGCTCCGTATCAAGCGGCGCGTCGAACAGTTTCGCGATCCAAGCCGAAAACAGGTTTTCCGTCGCGCGGTTCCAGGTGTTGCGTATCGGCCAGACGCTGCCGGGCGCCGTGGACGGCCGCGGCGGTTTCTGGGCGCTCACGACGATTTCGCGGGTGATCGTGCCGCATGCGCCTGACGCGCCGTCGCGTGCAAGCGTGGCACGCCATGTGCCCGCCGCCGGCGCGGCGATTTCGGCGATCCAGAAATAGGGCGGCCCGCCATATCGCTCGTGCGATTTGGCGGCGACGCTGCCATCGGGTGCGATCAGCGCAAATTCCCCGTCGAACGCTTGCTCGGCGGCGACGAGCACGCGCAACGGCACGCCCTTCCAGGGGGCGAGCGGCGCGGCGAGTATCGCGAACTCGGCATCCTGGCAGCCTGCCGCTGTCGTCGCGGCGCGCGCATCGCTGCGCGTGACAACGAAAAATGCTCCTGCGAGCAGCAGCGATGCGGCTGCGGCAGCAAACCCGCCTGACCGAAGCATTGAGCCCCCTCCGGTGATTGTGGCGCGACAATATCTTGAAAGCTTTGGCTGAAACATGGCGAAATGACAAGGAACCGCGGCGTTTTACCAGGGTTCCGAAGGCTTTCCCCCGATGCCGCGGGACCCAGCCGGAACCCAACGAGGCCGACCCATAGCCGAACGGAGGAATCCCTATGTCAAAGCCTGCTTGCGCCTTTGCGCTTATCGCGCTCGCAACCGTGTCCACGGCCGCCGCGCAGAGTGCCGTCCCTGACCTGCGCGGCACCTGGAAGGGTGAGAGCCAATCGATCGTGCTCGGCGGCGGCAATGCGCATCACGCGGTGACTTCGGCGAGCGAGGCGGAATTGCGCTCGGTTGTCTTCACGCTGACGATCGACAAGCAGGATGGGCGCCGCTTCTCCGGAATTTTTTCATCGCCGCGCGGCGGCTCGAAAGTCGTCGCCGTCATATCGCGCGGCGGCACGATCTTCTTGGCCGATGTCGAGGGCTTTTCGAATGGAACCATGCTGGCGCCCGACCGCATGGAGCTCTGCTATCTCAAGCAGGGGCCGGACGCGCGCATTGCCTCTTGCGTGGAATTGACGAAACAGCCGTAGGCAAGCACCCGCCGCTGCATCACATCACCGCTTGGCCGGCGCGGCCTGAGTCGGCTGCGCCTGTTGCGCGGCGGCTTGCGCCTTGCGCACCACTTCGATCGCGTCGAGCCAGGGCTTCGCCGCCTTCTCGCCCGCGGCGCGGGTCTGCGGATCGAACTTGTTGACGACGTCATCAAGCTCGAGGTCGGTCTCACCGCCGGCGCGCGAAATCAGATGCCATTTGGTTGCTTCGGCGAGATCGCGCGGCGCGCCGCGGCCGCTGGCGAGAATGCGCGCCAGGCGATCCTGGGCGATTGCGCTGCCACGCATCGCGGCTTTGCGAAACAATGCGACGGCGGCCTCCTCATTGCGTTCGACGCCTTCACCGTTAAAGAGCGCGATGGCATATTCCACTTGCGCGTCAGTATTGTCGGCCAGCGCCGCCTTCGCCCACCATTGCGCCGCTTGCCGCGGATCCTGTGGCACGCCGCGACCGGTCTTGTAAAAAGTGCCGAGGGCATATTGCGCGTCGGCGCTGCCGCCAGCCGCCGCGATGCGCAGGAATTCGGCGGCGCGGCCAAAGTCTTGCGGAAACATCTGCCCCTCGACATACAGCAAAGCGAAATCGTAGGCGGCGAGCGGATGACCGAGTTTGGCGGCGGCCGCAAGCCATCGCGTGCTCGCGTCACGATCGCGCGGCCCGCCGCGGCCATTGAGCGCAAACATAGCGAGCGCGAACATCGCATTGCTGTCGCCGCGCGCCGCGGCGAGCCGATACCATTCGGCGGCGCGCCGATCATCCTGCGGCACACCAAGGCCTTCGGCATAGAGCTCGCCTAGAAGCGTCATCGCCTTCGGATCGGCATCATTGGTGACGCGCTCGGTCGCAAGCGAAAAAGCACTGATGAAATAACCGCGCTGAAACGCGCCATAGGCCATGTCGGGCGGCGGCCCGGCCGGCGCCGCCGGCGCCGTCTTTTCGCCCGGTGCGGCGATGCGATTGGGCTTCGCCGCAGGCGGGCGCGCTGCGCCGTTTTGCGGGAACGCCGATTCGCTCAGTGCCAACGCCAATACCATTGCCAAGAGTGCGGCGGCTATCGTTGCCATCGCGCGCATCATGTCAGCGCCTCATCGAGGCTCGCAGACGCGGCGGCAACCGCCTTGGCCGCGCCCTCCGGCGCCGACCATATCCAGTCGCCAAGGGCGATGAAGTCGGCGCCGGTCCGCACCAGCGGTGCCACCTCTTCTTTGCCAGCGGCATAAGCAACACATGGGATCTCGAACAAATCAGCCCACCAGGTTAGACGTTCCTGCAATTCTTCGAAGCTCGGCCGACGGCCGTTGCGATCAGGTTCGCCGAACATGACGTAATCGGCGCCAGCTTCGCCCGCGAGCATGGCATCATGACGGCTGCGCAAACCCCCGGCGCCGGCAATCCGTTCGGGCTTGAGCAGTGCCAGCGCCGCGGCAAACTTCTCAACACCGCTCAGATGCGCCCCATCGGCGCCGGCGCGCGCCACGATCTCGGGACGGTTATCGACGACAAGCGCGACGTCGCGAGACTGCACCGCGGCGGCGATCTGCTTGGTCCGTTCGATCAGCGCGCGTTCGCCGCCGTCGGCAAGGCGCAACAGCACCGCGGCGATGTCGGCGGTGCCGAGCGCATGTTCAAGCTCGCCGGCAAAGGATGCAGGATCGCTGATCGCCGGGGTGACCAGATAAAGCCGCGGGCGCGGTTTAGACCGGTTATTCATGCGCTGATGCTCGATTTCACCTCTCCCCGTTGGGGAGAGGTCGCGAGCCAACGGGTCCGGCCCTATTGGCCGGCCCGATGACAAGCTCCGCGAGCGGGTGAGGGGGGATGAAATTCGGCTCGGAACCCCCTCACCCCAACCCTCTCCCCGCCGGGCAGAGGGAGCGCCAGTGCGGTCACGCCGCTTTCCGCTCAAGATCGGCTTTCCATTGCCCGAGCGTGGCCAGGCCGTTCATCATGGCGCGGTGGTTGAAAGCACGCTGCGCGGCGGCGGTGTTCTCCGCCTTGCCGGACCACGTCTTTTGCGGCGCCGCCTGCAAAGCGCGGCCGTATGAGAAGGTGACGCGCCACGGCAGCTCGCCGAGTTTGTTGATCGCGTCGAGATGCGCGGTGGCCTCTTCGTCGGATTGCCCGCCGGACAAGAAGGCGATGCCGGGCACCGTGGCCGGCACGCAGTCCTTGAGCATGCGTAAGGTTTTTTCGGCGACCTCGGCGATCGACGCCCGCTTTGGCGATTTCTTTCCCGGCACCGCCAGATTGGGCTTGAGCACCATGCCTTCGAGCGCGACATGGTTGTAGAACAATTCCTGGAACGTCTCCTTCAACACCCAGGTCGTTACCTCGACGCAACGATCGATGTCATGATCGCCGTCCATCAGCACTTCCGGCTCGACGATCGGGACGATGGTTTCGTCCTGGCAGAGCGCCGCGTAGCGCGCCAGCGCGTGCGCATTGGCGCTCACACAGGTGTAGCTTGGCATGACATGCGTCGGTCCGATGTCGATGACTGCGCGCCACTTGGCGAATTTGGCGCCGAGCCCGCGATATTCGACGAGCCGCTCGCGCAAGCCGTCAAGCCCCTCGGTAATGACTTCGCCAGGGCAGAAGGGCAGGGGCTTGGTGCCTTTGTCGACCTTGATGCCTGGAATCGAACCGGCCTTTTCGATCAGTTTGACGAGCGGGGTGCCGTCCTTGGCATTCTGCCGGATTGTTTCGTCGTAAAGAATGACGCCGGAAATGTGCTTTCCCATCGCCTCGTTCGAGCGGAACAGCATTTCGCGGTAATCGCGGCGATTGTCGGCGGTCGATTCCACGCCGATGGCGTCGAACCGTTTCTTGATCGTGCCGGTCGACTCGTCGGCCGCCAGGATACCGCGCCCCGGGGCGACCATTGCGGTCGCGACCTTGTTCAACTCGCTTAGGTTCATCGCGCCCTCCTCGGACATTTCATGCGCGGCGCCGCGTTTCGGCGCCTCTCTTTGCTATCCCGCGGCCGCCCGCGACGGTTCGGCAATCAGCAGCACTTTTACTCCGGGCAGTGTCTTGCCTTCCAGGGATTCCAGGAACGCGCCGCCGCCGGTCGAAACGTGCGTCATGCGCTCCTTGACCGAGGCGACATTTAGCGCTGCGACGGTGTCGCCGCCTCCGGCAAAACTGACAAGCTTGCCGGCTGCGGTCAGTTCCGCCGCGGCCTCGGCGACTTCGATTGTACCATTGTCGAACGGCTCATGCTCGAAGGCCCCGAACGGCCCGTTCCAGACCAGTGTCTTGCTGCGCGCCAGCACCGAGACGACGTGCTCGATCGTGCGCGGCCCGATATCGAGGATCATCTCGTCGGCGCCGACTTGATCGACCGATACAACGTGCGAGGGAGCGTGCGTGGCAAGCTGTCGCGCCACCACCGCATCGACCGGCAGCACGATTTCGCGGCCGAGCGCGTGGGCTCTGCTCATGATGTCGGCCGCCGCGCCAACGAGATCGCCTTCAAACAGCGATTTGCCGACCCGCTTGCCTTGGGCGACTAGAAAAGTGTTTGCCATGGCGCCGCCGATGATCAGAATTTCCACCTTGGAGAGAAGGTGGCCCAGCAGCTCGAGCTTGGTGGACACCTTCGCGCCGCCGACAATTGCTGTGACCGGATGTTCGGGATGCTCGAATGCGCAGTCAAGCGCGTCGAGCTCGGCTTTCATGGCGCGGCCGGGATAAGCCGGGAGCTTGGAAGCAGTCACGATCGTCGTCGTGCTGGCGTGTTCGCGATGAGCCGCCGAAAAGGCGTCATTGACGAAAATGTCGCCTAGGGCTGCGAGCTTTTTCGCGAATTCCCTGTTGTTCTTTTCTTCACCCGGATGAAACCGGGTGTTTTCCAAGCAAACAACATCGCCGTTCTTCAGGGCGGCGATGGCGGCTTCGGCTTTCGGCCCGATGCAATCGTCGGCGAAAGCGACCGGCCGCTTGACGAGCCGCGCCACTTCGGTCGCGACCGGGCGCAGCGAATATTTCGGATCACGGCCTTTCGGCCGATCGAAATGCGACAGCAGAATAATTTTGCCGCCTTTGCCGGCGAGCTCCGCAATCGTCGGCACGATCTCCTCGATGCGGGTTGAATCGGTGACCTCGCCGTCTTGCATCGGCACGTTGAGATCGACGCGCACAAGCACGCGTTTACCTTTGACGTCGGCGTCGTCGAGGCTGCGGAAGGTCGTCATGAAAGCGAGCTTTAAGAAAACCTGCCGGCGGCGATCAGCCAAGCTTGCCCATCGCAACCGCGGTGTCGACCATGCGATTGGAGAATCCCCATTCATTGTCGTACCACGACATGACGCGAACCAGCGTGCCGTCGATCACCTTGGTCTGGTCCATGTGAAAGACCGAGGAATGCGGATCGTGGTTGAAGTCGCTGGAGACGTTCGGCGCCTCGGTATAGCCGAGAATGCCCTTGAGCTGCTGCTCGGCGGCGCGTTTGACCGCGCCGTTGACCTCGTCCTTGCTGGTCGCGCGCTTGGCAACAAACTTGAAATCGATCACTGAGACGTTCGGCGTCGGCACGCGGATCGCGACACCGTCGAGCCGCCCGGCGAGCTCCGGCACAACCAGGCCGACCGCCTTGGCGGCGCCGGTCGAGGTCGGAATTATGTTCAACGCCGCGGCGCGCGCGCGGTACATATCCTTATGCACCTGATCGAGCGACGGCTGGTCATTGGTGTAGGAGTGCACCGTCGTCATGAATCCCTTGTCGATGCCGATCGCGTCATTGAGGACTTTGACGACCGGCGCGAGGCAATTGGTGGTGCACGATGCGTTGGACACCACTAGGTGCGCCTTCGTAAGCTTGTCGTGGTTGACGCCATAGACCACGGTGAGATCGACGCCGTCGGCGGGAGCCGAAACCAGCACGCGCTTGGCGCCGGCTTGCAGATGCGCCGCGGCCTTGTCCTTCGAGGTGAAGATTCCGGTGCATTCCAGCGCGACATCGACGCCGAGATCCTTCCACGGCAATTGCGCGGGGTCCTTGAGCGCGGTCACTTTGATGGCGCCGTTACCGCAGGTGATCGTGTCGCCCTTGACGGTCACTTTGCCGGGGAAGCGCCCGTGAACCGAATCGTAGCGCAACAGATGCGCATTGGTTTCGACCGGCGCCAGATCGTTGACGGCGACCACTTCGATGTCGCTGCGATCCGCCTCGACAATGGCGCGCAGAATGTTGCGGCCGATCCGGCCAAACCCGTTAATGGCAACGCGCACGGACATTTCCCCGGTCTCCTATTCGCAAACGGCCGCTTGGCTGGCTGGCTTGGCTGGCCGTCCTATTATCTAACAAAATCATATGTGTGCGAGTTTCACAGCTTATTCAACGCCGCTTCGACGATCTTTTCCGCCGTGAGCCCAAAATGCCGGTACAGGTCCTTGTACGGCGCGCTGGCGCCAAAGCCGCTCATGCCGACGAAAGCGCCGGCGGATCCGATGATCGCGTCCCAGCCCTGGCGAATCCCGGTTTCGACCGCGACGTTGACTTTGGCCGCACCGATCGCCGCGCTGCGTTCTGCTTCGGGCAAAGCAAGAAACAGCTCAAAGCAGGGCACCGAGATGACACGCGCCGGAATTTTGCGCGCGGCAAGGAGCTTGCGTGCTTCGACGGCGGTGGAAAGCTCCGAGCCGGAGGCGAACAAGGATACTTGCGCCGCTCCGCCTTCGGCGGCGATCAGCTCATAGGCTCCCCACGCGCAGCGATTGCGTGCGTCGAAACCTGTCCGCAGTTGCGGCACTGCTTGCCGGGTGAGCGCCAGCACGCTCGGACTGTCTTGGGATTGCAGCGCAAGCTGCCAGCATTCGAGGGTCTCCACTGTGTCGCAAGGCCGAAACACTTTCAGCTTGGGGATCGCGCGCAGCGCGGCGAGATGCTCGATGGGCTGATGGGTCGGGCCATCCTCGCCAAGCCCGATCGAATCATGCGTCATCACAAAAATGACGCGCTGGCCCATCAGCGCCGCGAGGCGGATCGCGGGCCGGCAATAATCCGAAAATACCAGGAAAGTGCCGGAATAGGGGATGACGCCGCCGTGCAACGCCATGCCGTTCATCGCGGCGGCCATGCCGTGCTCTCGCACGCCGTAATGAATGAAGGTACCGGAATAATCCGGCGCTTTGAGCACCTTCATCCCTTTGGCGCGGGTGTTGTTGGAGCCGGTCAGGTCGGCCGAGCCGCCGATCATTTCCGGCAGCGCGGCGGTGAGCGCATCGAGCGCAAGTTCGGATGCCGCGCGTGTCGCCATATCCTTGGGCGTTTGCGCGAGCGTCTGTTTCACGTTCGCGGCCGCGGGTGCGAGCCGCTCGGTGACATCGCCACGCAACCGGCGGAAAAACTCGGCGCGCCGGGCTGGCTCAAGCGCGGCCAAGCGTTGTTCCCAGGCGAGCCGCGCCGGCCGGTTGCGCTCGCCCGCCGCGCGCCATTGCGCCTGAATATCGGCGGGAATTTCGAAGGCGGGCGCGGTCCAGCCGAGCCGTTGCCGCGCGGCCGCGATCTCGTCGGCGCCGAGCGGCGAGCCGTGGCTTTTTTCGGTGCCGCCCTTGGTCGGCGCGCCGAACCCGATCGTGGTGCGGCAGGCAATTAGCGAGGGCCGATCGGAGCGGCGCGCCGCTTCGATTGCGCAGGCGATGGCGGTGGGGTCGTGACCGTCGATTCGGGTCGCCGCCCATCCGGCCGATTCGAAGCGCTTGACCTGATCGACGGAGTCCGCGAGCGCGGTCGCGCCATCGATCGAAATGCCGTTGTCGTCGTAAAGCACCGTCAGCTTGTTCAGCTGCAGATGGCCGGCGAGTGCAATCGCTTCCTGGCTCACCCCCTCCATGAAATCGCCGTCGGAGACGAGCACGAAGGTCGCGTGATCGACGAGATCGGCGCCGAAAATTGCGGCGAGCTGGCGCTCCGCGATCGCCATGCTCACCGCATTGGCGAGGCCTTGGCCGAGCGGGCCGGTCGTGGTCTCCACCCCGGGCGTGTGACCATGCTCGGGATGACCGGGCGTGATCGAGTCGAGCTGGCGAAAGCGTTTGATCTCCTCGATCGTCATGGCTTCGTAGCCAAGAAGATAAAAGAGCGCGTAAAGCAGCATCGAGCCGTGGCCGGCGGAGAGCACGAAGCGATCCCGATCCGGCCAAGCCGGATCGGCCGGGTCGAATTTCAGAAATCGCGCGAACAGCACCGTCGCGATGTCGGCCGCGCCCATCGGCAGGCCGGGATGCCCCGATTTGGCCTGCTCCACAGCGTCCATGGCCAGTGCGCGAATGGCATTGGCCATGCGATCATGCTCGGCGCGCGAAAGCGGTTTCGGATGAGCGGCGGCGGAAATGGCAGACGTTTGGGCGATTGCACTCGCCGTGGAAAGACGATCCGGCTTGGTCATGACGCCTGCAATAGGACCCGCAATGGCGCCTGCGATGGCAACCTGCAATCGCGGCGCGATGCGCGGTGCCGCTGTCGTGGGAACAGGCGGCGGACTGATAACATGCGAAGCATCCAAGTCAATTCCGCGCACCCCCGTTCGCGTCGTCATGCACAGGGTCGACGCCGCGGCGTTGACGTTTTCCCGCGATACGACGTAAGCTTCTCGCCATAAATAGTTGCGGTCGCACGCTTTTCATAGGACGTGCGGCGGCGGTTTTGGCCCGGCGGAAGGCCATATGAGCGACACCGATCCGATCGAAGCCGCAACGCGGCGCCTGTCCCAGGCGCTCGAAGCGCTTGAAGCCGCAACGGAACGGCGGCGCGAGGCCGATAGCGCCGATGGCAAGCTGGTGGAGCAGGTTCACGTCTTGGGCAGCGACCGCGCCCGGCTTGCCAGTCAACTTGACGAGGCCACCGCCCGCGCTCGCGCATTCGAAGCGGCCAACCGGGAAGTCGCGCAGCGAATCGATCAGGCGATCGAAACCATCCGCGGCGTTCTGGAGTTCGGCAACTAGCCTGCGCCAACGGGCCGGCGCGAAGCGGTCCGAAGAAGAGTGAGTTTAACGAAACGGCCCAACGAATGGCCTAGAGGAAATCTCCCGAGCGAATGTCTCAAGTCAGCGTAACGATCAATGGCCGGCAGTTTCGGATGGCCTGCGAGGACGGCCAGGAAGGCCATTTGATGAATCTCGCGCGCGAGCTCGATAATCGCATCAATAACCTGCGCACCAAATTCGGCGAGATCGGCGACACCCGGCTGACGGTCATGGCGGCGATCACCGTCGCAGACGAGCTCTCCGAGGCCGGGCAGCGCATCAAACGGCTCGAAGAAGAGCTCGCGGCCCTGCAAAACGCCCAAGTCGCGCTCTCCGATCGTAACAAAGCGGCGCAGGCGGCGATTGCGACCGCGCTCAGCAAGGCCGCCGAGCGGGTCGAAAACATCACCAAAGCGCTCAATGCGACGATCGCCAATAGCGGCGTCGCGCTTGGCTAGTTGATTTTGCGCATTACGCACGGATGAGCGGCAACTGTCGCGCCGCGCTAGGGATTGTACGCGCGTTGTGTTGCGTAATCGAATTTGCGCCCGCCGCGACCGGACTTGGCACCGGACTTGGCGTCGTGCGGGGTTGCGCATTACATTATTCGTGCGGTGCTGCACGGTGCGTTAGGAACCGTAATCCCCGGGGCCTTATCGATCCTTTAGGGAGCTGTCCCTGACCGGGCTCGTGGGCTCGGACATATGGCGCCCACCTACTTAGGTAGGGAACCCGGGATCGAGCGTTCCGACGGCCGGCGCGGCTCCGCACTGCTTCTCTCTAGCTTTTCCCGGACGCGGTTTAGCAGCGCACCATTTCATGCTGCGCTGCGCCCCGGATACTGTGTTCGTGATGGAAAAAAGCGACAATGATTTGCAGATCAAAGCCCAGCTGCGGCGCGCCGGGCAAGCGCGCCGCGATGCTCTGCCCGCGGAGATTCGCAAGGCAGCCGCCGAAATTATCGCGGCACGCGCGTTCCCTCTTGCCATCGCGCCGGGCATGATCGCGTCCGGCTTCATGCCGCTGAAAAGCGAAATCAATCCACTGCCGTTCATGCGCAAGCTCACCGACGCCGGCGCCAGACTTGCGCTCCCGGTTGTCGCCGGCCGCGGCAAGCCGCTGATCATGCGAAGCTGGCAATGGGGCGAGCCGCTTGTGCCGGGTGTCTGGGGCATCAGGGAGCCGCCGCCCGGGGCACCGGAACTGCAGCCGGATATACTGTTGGTGCCGCTCCTTGCATTCGATCGCCGCGGCCACCGCATCGGTTATGGCGCCGGCTACTACGATCTGACGATCGCGCAGCTGCGCGCGAAGAAGCCGATTGCCGCCGTTGGGATTGCTTTCGCCGCTCAGGAAGTTGAAATCGTGCCGAGAACTGCTTTCGACGCGCAGCTCGATCTTGTGCTAACCGAGAGCGAGACGATCGATCTGCGGAACGCGTGAGCAGCATGCGCATCCTTTTTGTCGGCGACATAGTCGGGCGCAGCGGGCGTAATGTGGTTTATGAACGCCTGCCCAATCTCGTGCGCGACTGGAAGCTCGATCTCGTCGTCGCCAATGGCGAGAATTCAGCTGGCGGTTTTGGCATCACCGAGACGATCTATCGCGAACTTATCGATTGCGGCATCGACGCGGTCACGCTCGGCAATCACGCTTGGGACCAAAAAGAGGCGCTGGTTTTCATCGAACGCGCGCCGCGGCTCATCCGTCCGATCAACTATCCGGCGGGGACGCCGGGACGCGGCGCCGCGCTGATCGAGACAAAGAATGGCGGACGCGCGCTGATCGTCAACGCCATGGGACGCATCTTCATGGACCCGCTCGAAGATCCGTTCGCCGCGGTCGAGCGCGAGCTCGCTGCCTGTCCGCTCGGCCGCGGCGCCGATGCGGTGATCATCGATTTTCATGGCGAGGCGACGAGCGAAAAGCAGGCGATGGGTTATTTCTGCGATGGCCGCGCCAGCATCGTGGTCGGCACGCACACCCATGTGCCGACGGCGGATTTGCGCATCCTCTCCGGAGGCACCGCTTACATCACCGATGTCGGCATGACCGGCGATTTCGATTCCATTATCGGCATGAGCAAAGAGGAGCCGCTGCAGCGCTTCCTGCGGCGCATTTCCTCGGCGCGATTCGAGCCGGCCAGTGGCCCGGCGACGCTGTGCGCCATCGCCGTGGATACCGACCCGGCCACCGGACTTGCGGTGCGTGTCGCGCCGGTGCTGCTCGGCGGTGTGCTGGCAGGAGCGAAGCCGGCGTTTTGGGATTAATTGGCCGGCGCAGGTGGCGGCATTTGCCTTCCTTGAACTGCGCGCCGGCTCACCCTAATAAAAAGAAAATCGCCCCTGCACAATTGCTCCAGGAACGCGCCGAGGACCTACGGATGGCCGGACATTCGCAATTCAAGAACATCATGCACCGCAAGGGCCGGCAGGACGCGGCCAAATCGAAACTGTTCGGCAAGCTCGCCCGCGAAATCACGGTTTCGGCCAAACTGGGCGTGCCCGATCCGGGGATGAATCCGCGGCTGCGCGCCGCGATCATCGCGGCCCGTGCCGAGAATATGCCCAAGGACAATATCGAGCGGGCGATCAAGAAAGCGACCGGCGGGGAGGGCGAGAACTACGAACAGATCCGCTACGAGGGTTATGGGCCTGGCGGGGTTGCGGTCATCGTCGAAGTTCTGACCGACAATCGCAATCGCACCGCCGGCGAAGTGCGTTCGACCTTCACCAAGAGCGGCGGCAATCTCGCCGAAACCGGTGCGGTGTCTTTCATGTTCGACCACGTCGGGGTGATCGAATATGACGCCAAGGCGGCAAGCCCGGAGGCGATGTTTGAAGCGGCGCTAGAGGCCGGCGCCGACGACGTCGTCTCCAGCGCCGAAGGCCACGAGATTTACGTGGCGCAGGATCGCTTCGGTTCGGTCGCCAAGGCGCTGGAAGCGAAATTCGGCGAACCGCGCAAGGCTTCGCTGGTGTGGCGTCCGCAGAACACCGTCGCTGTCGACGACGAGCAAGGCGAAAGGCTGTTGAAGTTAATTGAGAACTTGAACGAGCACGACGATGTCCAGAATGTCTATGCCAATTTCGAGGTTTCGGACGCGCTCGTGAGCCGCATGAGCGCCTAATACCGAATGGCACGGTTTCTGGTCGCTGTTCTGCTTTAGCTTTTGTGTGCAGGCGCTTTCGCAACGGCCGATATTCGGTCGCGCGTCATGCTATGAACCAAGGGGCATGACCCGCCCGATTCGCATTCTCGGCATCGACCCGGGGCTCCGCCGCACCGGCTGGGGCGTGGTCGAGGTCGCCGGCAATCGGCTCGGCTTTCTCGGCTGCGGCTCGGTGCTGACGAATGATCGCGACGCGCTCGCAGCGCGGCTCCTTGCGATTCATGATGGACTCATGCGTATCCTCGACCAATACCGTCCGGACGAAGCGGCGGTCGAAGCGACGTTCGTCAACAAGGACGCTTCGGCGGCATTGAAGCTCGGCCAGGCACGCGGGATTGCCATGGTCGTGCCGGCCAGAGCCGGGGTGCCGGTCGCCGAATATGCGCCGAACCTGGTGAAGAAGAGCATCGTCGGCGCCGGCCATGGCGACAAGACGCAAGTGCGGATGATGATCGGCGTTTTATTGCCGAAAGCCGATCCGGCTTCGGACGATGCCGCCGACGCGCTCGCGGTCGCCGTGACCCATGCGCATCACCGGCAGAGCGTGGTGCTGAAGGTGGCGGCGTTATGATCGGCAAGCTCAAAGGTCTGATCGAATCCTACGGCCAGGATTACGTGATCCTCGACGTGGGCGGCGTCGGCTACGAGGTCCATTGCTCGGCGCGCACGCTCCAAGAAATGCCGGGG
Organism: Xanthobacteraceae bacterium; assembly: GCA_036272395.1. GTDB lineage: Bacteria > Pseudomonadota > Alphaproteobacteria > Rhizobiales > Xanthobacteraceae > BOG-931. The sequence continues at coordinate 9,245 of DATAYT010000028.1, read as the reverse complement.
ATCGGTCAGCCGGCGACGCTTTCGATCGAGACGCATGTGCGCGAAGATCAGATCAGGCTGTTCGGTTTCGTCACTGAGATCGAGCGGGAATGGTTTCGGCTCCTGCAGACGGTTCAAGGCGTCGGCGCCAAGGTCGCGCTCTCAGTACTCGGGACTCTCAAGCCGAGCGAGCTCGCTTCCGCCATCGCGATGCGCGACAAAGCCATGGTGGCGCGCACACCGGGCGTCGGTCCCAAAGTTGCCGAGCGCATCGTCACCGAACTCAAGGACAAGGCTCCGGCTTATACCAATGTCGATCCGGCGCTGGTTCGGCTCTCCGGTGCGCTCGACGACAAGCGCGCGCCGGCGCCGGTGACCGACGCCGTGTCCGCGCTGGTCAATCTCGGCTATGCGCAGGCGCAAGCCGCCGCCGCGATCGCCGCTGCGTCGCGCAGCGCCGGCGAGGGCGCGGAAGCGACGACGCTGATACGATTGGGATTGAGGGAATTGGCGAAGTGATACAACGCGTGAAGCTTGGCAAAGCTGACGAGGAGCTGATCGCGGCGGCGCAAGCGACGATCAAGCGCCGCTATCGCGGCGACTGGCAGGAGGTAGGCGCAGCGCTGCGCACCCGCTCGGGAAAAATCTTTACCGGCGTCAATCTCGACGCTTATCTCGGCCGCATGGCGGTCTGCGCCGAAGCCGTCGCGCTCGGTAATGCGGTTGTCGATTTGGGCGACGCCGGGATCGACACCATCGTCGCGGTGCGCCATCCGTCGCCCGAGGATGAGGATCAGACGATTGCGGTGGTGTCGCCGTGCGGCGCGTGCCGTGAATTGATTTTCGATTATGATCCGAACGCGCGCGTGATCGTGCCGAACGGTCCATCGCCGTCGATCGTACCGATCGCCGAACTGTTGCCGAACAAATATACGCGGGGGCAGGAACGGTGAACGGCAATCCCGGACGCAAGGTGGTCTCTGCCGAGCGCCGCGATGAGGATGCGGCCGAAACGACCTTGCGGCCGCAGCGGCTTGCCGAATTCATCGGCCAGCGCCAGGCCTGCGCCAATCTCGGGGTCTTCATTCAGGCGGCGCGGGCGCGCCGTGAGGCGCTCGACCACGTCTTGTTCGTCGGCCCGCCTGGCCTTGGCAAGACCACACTGGCGCAGATCGTGGCGCGCGAGCTCGGGGTCAATTTCCGCGCCACGTCGGGACCGGTCATCGCCAAAGCCGGCGACCTCGCCGCGCTTCTGACCAATCTCGAAGCCCGTGACGTGCTGTTCATCGACGAAATTCATCGGCTCAATCCCGCCGTCGAGGAAATCCTCTATCCCGCGATGGAGGATTTTCAGCTCGATCTGATCATCGGCGAAGGTCCGGCGGCGCGGTCGGTGAAAATCGATCTCGCGCCCTTCACACTGATCGGCGCGACCACGCGCGCGGGCCTTCTCACCAATCCGCTGCGCGATCGTTTCGGCATTCCGGTGCGGCTCAACTTTTACAGCGAGGCGGAGCTCGAAGAGATCGTCAATCGCGGCGCGCGCGTGCTCGGCATCGGGCTTACCGCCGACGGCGCCAACGAGATCGCGCGCCGCGCCCGCGGCACCCCGCGCATCGCCGGACGTTTGCTGCGCCGCGTGCGCGATTTCGCCGCCGTCGCCGGCGCCGCGGCAATCGACCGCGCCGTCGCCGACAAAGCCCTGGCAGCACTCGAGGTCGATGCCGCCGGGCTCGACGCCATGGACCGTCGGTATTTGTCGACGATTGCGGTGAATTACGGCGGCGGGCCGGTCGGCGTCGAAACGCTGGCCGCCGCTTTGTCCGAACCGCGCGATGCGATCGAGGACATCATCGAGCCTTATCTGATCCAGTGCGGACTGTTGCAGCGCACGCCGCGCGGCCGGCTGATCACCGCGCATGCGTTCCGCCACCTCGGCCTGCCCGAACCGGCGCGCGATCCGGCGCAGTTCGGGTTGTTTGGCAATGGTGAGGTGGAGTAGGCATCCACGTCGTTTTTCCCGATCGGAGCTTTTAAGATGTGGATGGCCGGGACAGGCTCGGCCATGAGAGGGAGACTTCGCGTTGCCAACCTATCAAGGCGGTTGTCACTGTGGGCGCGTGCGCTTTCGCGTCACCGCGGATCTTTCGCGCGTGACCGAGTGCAATTGCTCGATCTGCAGTAAAAAAGGTTTTCTCCATCTCATCGTGCCGCCGGATGCGTTCGAGCTCCTCAGCGGCAAGGATGCGCTGACCACATACCGCTTCAATACCGGCGTCGCCCAGCACACCTTTTGCGCGACCTGCGGCGTTCATCCGTTTTACATTCCGCGTTCCGATCCGGATAAGATCGACGTGAATGTGCGTTGCCTGGATGACGTCGATGTCGCTTCGCTTACCATCGGCCGTTTCGACGGCCGCCATTGGGAAGAGGCGATGACAGGCCGCGTGCCGTGGAGATAGGCGAGTGACGAGCGTTTCCCTCGACGGCGAAATTCGTGACGGCCGGCATGTACTCACCGTGCGCGTCTATTATGAAGACACTGACTTCACCGGTATCGTCTATCACGCCAACTATCTGCGCTACATGGAGCGCGGCCGGACCAATTACCTGCGCCTGATCGGGGCCGATCATCGCGCGCTGTTCGAGGAGACCGAGAAGGAAGCGCCGGGCTTTGCCTTTGTCGTGCGCTCGATGCACATCGATTTCCTCAAGCCCGCGCGCATGGATGACCTGCTCGACGTCCTAACCGAACCGGAGGAAGTCAAAGGCGCCTCAACCACCGTGCGCCAGCGCATCATGCGCGGCGACGAGCTATTGGTGGAGGCGCGGGTGCGGGTCGCTTTCATCTCGGGCGGACGGGCGCGGCCGATTCCGAAACCCTTGCGCATCGCCATGAAAGCGGATCAGGAAGCGGGTGGCGGCGCGCCCCCGGCGAATTAGGTTATTCGTGAGCATGATCTTTTCCGACCTGGCTTCGCCCGCCGAAGCGTGACACGAGAGTACTAGCGGCTGGCACGGCTTCGCGCAGGCGGGACACCGGTATCCACTTTTCGGGAACATGCCTTAGCTATGGTTTGCATGATGGACTTGATGAACTTCGCCCTGTTCGAAACCGCGCTCGGATGTTGCGGCATCGTGTGGAGCGAGCGCGGCATTCGAGGCCGCGACGCGCAAACGCCTGCTGCGGCGCTTTCCCGCGGCGCACGAAGGCGAGCCTCCTGCCGAGGTGCGCCGCGCCATCGACGATATTGTTGCCCTGCTCGGCGGCGAGCGCAGGGACTTAAATCAGGTGAGGATCGACCTCGATGCGGTGTCGGAGTTCCATCGACGCGTCTACGAGGCCGCGCGTCGCATTCCCGCCGGCGCGCGCTTTCCTACGGCGAAGTCGCCGAGCCTCTCGGCGACCGCAATCTGGCCCGCGACGTCGCGGAGGCCTTGTCGCAAAATCCCTGCCCGATCATCGTGCCCTGTCATCGGGTTCTGGCGGCTGACGGCAAGCCGGGGGGCTTTTCCGCCCCGGGAGGGGTGGCGACAAAGCTTCGGCTTCTCACGATCGAAGGCGCACAACCCCAAGGTCGTATGGAAGCCCCCCTCCTGTTCGACCGATTGCCATTGGCCGCCGCGCGGCCGCGGCGTTAACGGCGCTATTAACGACAACCGGGCTTCGTAACGGGAAATGACCGGGGTTGCGCCCTAGTTTGGACACGTTTCGCGATTGATTTCGCTGGGCCGGTGACGGGCCGGCTGGGTCGTCGTGAAATTTCGGGTCTCGGTCGGCGTGCGCGCGGAAGCGGCCGCCTCCGATGCCCCTTTAGTCCCGCTGTAGGTCGCGGCTCCAGTCACGGTATCCGTCTTGGTCCCGGTCCGCGGAGCAGTTCGGCCGGGATCGCTTGAAGGGACGCTCCAAGGGACGCTCATGAATCCTGCCGACATTTCGTCGTCGGTTGCACCGCTGACATCCTCCAATCTCTCTCTGTTCCATCTCTTCTGGCACGCCCATTGGATCGTGGAATCAGTGATGGCGGGATTGCTCGTCTGTTCGGTGTGGGTCTGGGGGATCGTTATCGATAAGACGCTGTTGTTCGCGCGGCTGCGGCGCGCTGGCGACCATTTCGAGGAGGCGTTCTGGTCGGGCCAATCGCTGGAAGAATTGTACAAGTCACTGGCGACGCAGCCGGGTCATTCGACCGGCGCGCTGTTTGTCGCCGCCATGCGCGAGTGGAAGCGCAGCCTCGAAGGTCACGTCCGCTCCTTGGCGGGACTGCAGATGCGCATCGAGAAAGTCATGGACGTCGCCATCGCTCGCGAGGTCGAGCACATGGAGCGGAAGCTGTTGGTGCTGGCGACGGTCGGTTCGGCGGGACCCTTTATCGGCCTGTTTGGCACGGTGGCCGGCATCATGACGAGCTTTCAATCGATCGCGGCATCGCAAAATACTTCGCTCGCCGTGGTCGCGCCGGGCATCGCGGAGGCTTTGTTTGCCACCGCAATCGGCCTCGTTGCCGCCATCCCGGCGACCATTTTCTATAATAAATTCATCAGCGAGGTGAATCGCCAGGCGCAGCGGCTCGAAGGCTTCGCCGACGAATTCACCGCGATCCTGTCGCGACAGATCGACGAACGCGGCGGGAGTGGGTGAGGGCACGATATGGCGGCGGGCAGCATGAACATTGCCGCGGCCGGCGGGCGAACACAGCGCCGGCGGCGACCCGTCATGAGCGAAATCAACGTGACGCCGTTCGTCGACGTCATGCTCGTGTTGTTGATCGTGTTCATGGTGTCGGCGCCGCTTCTGACGGTCGGCGTGCCGATCGATCTGCCGCAGAGCCAGGCCAAAGCGCTGGAACAGAACAACGAGCCGTTGACGGTTTCGGTCAACACTCAGAGTCAGATTTTCCTGCAAAACGATGAGATCAAGCTCGACGATCTGTTGCCGAAGCTCAAGGCGATCATTGACGCCCGCGGCGGGACCAGCAACGATCTGATCTATATTCGCGGCGACAGGACGGTCGGGTATGGCATGATGATGCGGGTGATGGGCCGCATTTCGGGCGCTGGCTATCATCGCATCGCGCTGGTCACCGAAGTCGAGCAGGGCAGTCAATGAAGCCTGGCATGACCATATCGTGCGTCGGTCACGCCGCCGCGCTGGTGCTCGGCTTCCTGGCGATCTCGGCCCAGCCGATGGAAGCACCGCCGGTGCAGGCGCTGCCGGTCTCCTTTGTCTCGGAAAAGGACTTCAGCCAGCTCACCCAGGGTGTGAAGAATGCGCCGCAGCTGAAGATTCCGGACATCAAGCCGCTCGCCGACAAGGTAGACGAGACGAAGTCGATCGAGCAGCAGGCGCCTAAAGTTTCCGCCAAGCCCGAAATCACAACGCCTGCGGCGAAACCGGTTTCCGAAGCAAAGCCTGAACCGAAGCCTGAGCCAAAACCGGAGCCAAAGCCCGAGCTCAAAACCGAGCTTAAGCCGGCGCCTAAACCGGCGGACAAGCCAGATAAGCCGAAACCGCCGGAATATAAGCCGGATCAGATCGCCAATCTCTTGAAGAAGGACGCGGCCAGGGATCCGCCGAAGCAACAAGACACCCCGGCGCAGCCGGCGCGCGACAACACGCCAAAATTCGACGCCAACCAGGTCGCTCAATTACTCGACAAGCGCGAACCGCAACGCCAAGTCGCCAGCGCCCAGTCGCTCAACGATTCGCCGACGCTCGGCGCGGCAATCGGCGCGCAAGACGCGCGACTGTCGCAGAGCGAGATCGATGCGTTGCGCGCGCGCATTTCCAACTGCTGGAGCCCGCCTCCAGGCATCAACGCCAATTCCAGGCTCTATGTCGTGCTTCGCGTTTTGTTCAAGACCGACGGCTCGATGGTGCAGGCGCCGACTTTGGTCGAGGGCTCTGCCTCGCCGCTTGGACCGGCGCTTGCGGAAAGCGCCAAGCGCGCCCTGCTGTTGTGTCAGCCATTCACGATGCTAAGGCCTGAACACTACGATCAATGGAAAGATCTCGAACTTAAATTTGACCCGCACGAACTGCTCGGCGGCTGATCACGCTCACAAGAGTTGTCATGCTTCACAATAGACCCGTTTTTCCGTTGACGCGTCGTACGCTTGGATTGCACGCGATTGGATTGGGCGCGCTCGCCGGCGGCTTGGCCCTGCTGCCGCGCCGCGCCAAAGCCGTCCGCATCGACATTACCGAGGGGAATTTCCAGCCGCTGCCTATCGCCATCCCCAAATTTTTCTCCGGCGGTGCCGACGACGGCGACACCGCCAACGCGGTCACGCAAATCGTCACGGCGAACCTGCAACGCAGCGGCATGTTCGCGCCGATCGACCCGACCGCCTACATCGAACGCATCGCGAGCGTCGATGCGGTGCCGCGCTTTCCCGATTGGCGCAACATCAACGCCCAGGCGCTGGTCACCGGCCGCATCGGGCGGCAGGCTGACGGGCGCCTGCAGGCGGAATTCCGGCTGTGGGACGTGCTCGGCGGACAACAGCTCGACGGCAAGCAATATCTCACCACGCCGGACAATTGGCGGCGCATCGCCCATATCATCTCCGACGCAATCTACGAACGGCTCACCGGCGAGGGCGGCTATTTCGACAGCCGCGTGGTATTTGTCGACGAGACCGGTCCGCCGGAACGGCGCGTGAAGCGACTTGCGATCATGGATCAGGATGGCGCCAATGTGCGGTATCTCACCCGCGGCGACGAGCTCGTGCTGACCCCGCGGTTCTCGCCATCGACGCAGGAGATCACCTATATGGCCTATGGCCAGGGCGATCCGCGCGTTTATTTGTACAATATCGAAACCAGCCAGCGCGAAATCGTCGGCAACTTTCCCGGCATGAGCTTCTCGCCGCGATTCTCGCCGGACGGCCAGCGCGTCATCATGAGCCTGCAAGAAGGCGGCAATTCGAACCTTTTCGTCATGGATTTGCGTTCGAAAGCGACGATGCGTCTCACCGACACGCAAGCGATCGACACCGCGCCATCATACTCGCCCGACGGGGCGCGGATCTGCTTTGAATCCGATCGCGGCGGCAAGCAGCAGATTTATGTGATGAACGCCGCCGGTGGTCCGGCGCAGCGCATCAGCTTTGGCGACGGCAGCTACTCCACGCCGGTTTGGTCGCCGCGGGGCGACTACATTGCGTTTACGCGCCTGGGGCAGAGTAAATTCGCCATCGGCGTAATGAAACCCGATGGAACCGGCGAGCGGGTCCTGACCGAAGGATTCCACAACGAAGGCCCGACATTTTCGCCGAACGGGCGGGTCATCATGTTTTTCCGCGATCCGGGCGGTAATGCCGGTCCGTCGCTGTATTCGGTGGACATTTCCGGGCGAAACGAGCAGCGGGTTCCGACGCCGAGCTACGCATCCGATCCGGCTTGGTCGCCGTTACTATCCTAGGTGGAAGCCGGTTCCACAGAGTCGCCGCATTGACGCCCCATTAACCATTGCAAGAGCTTTCGGGGATATCTGCAGGGTCGGGGGTCGTTTGCAACCTCCCATCAAGGTTGACGGAACCTTCGCTTAACGAAGGCACTGCTAGACCGGCTCAGGACGGACCGGTCCGGCAAGCCATCTCCGGAGACCGCGGAAATTATGGAGGGCACCCGTATGAACATCGCGACCATCTTGCGCGGCGCCAACCTTCGTGGCGTCAAGTTCGCTGCCGCCCTTTTGGCGACGCTTGCGATCGCGGGCTGCGCCAAACAGACCGATACCAGTGCCCTGGCCGGCGCCGCGGTCCCGGGCAGTCAGCAGGACTTTGTCGTCAATGTTGGCGACCGCGTTTTCTTCGAGACCGACTCTTCCGAGCTGACCGATCAGGCGCGCGCGACGCTCGACAAGCAGGCGCAGTGGCTGGCCAATTACAACCGCTATGCTTTCACGATCGAAGGCCATGCCGACGAGCGCGGCACGCGCGAATACAATATCGCGCTCGGCGCCCGCCGCGCTGAGACAGTGCGCGAATACCTGGTGTCCCGCGGCGTTTCGGGCCAGCGCATGCGCACCATCTCTTACGGTAAGGAGCGGCCGGTCGCGCTGTGCAACGACATCTCCTGCTGGTCGCAAAATCGGCGCGCTGTCACCGTGCTCGACCAGAGTTCGTAAGCTCGGTGCGCGTAGGATGAGACCATTGCATCGGCGCCCGTGCGGCGCCGATCGCGTTTCTCCGCTGCCTCCGCCAATCCAACCAGTCACAATTTGGTCGCAGGACGCGCTATGTTAAGGCAGCGCAGATCGCCAAGAACATCGCATACAATGATCCGCTCAGCTTCCTTGCTCGTGATGACGGGCGCGCTGTGGGCCGGCGCTGCGCACGCGCAGATGTCCGGCGCCGACCTCATCACCCGCATCGACCGTCTGCAGGCGCAGGTGCGCGAGCTCACCGGCACGGTCGAGGAATTGCAATATCGCAATCAGCAGCTCGAGCAGGAAGTGCAGCGCCTGCGCGCCGCGGCTCCGGGCGCTGTTGCCGCGGCGCCGCCGACCGCACAATCGTCACCGCCACCAAGCCCGCGCTATTCTTCGCCGCAATATCCGCCGGCAGCCACCTATCCGCCGCCAGCCTATCCGCCGCCGGCCACGCAGAGCCCGGTCGCATCGGTGCCGGAATCGGCGCCGGCGCTGCCGCCCCCTTCGAACGACGCGAATTTGTCGGCGGCACGTCGCGGCGATGCGTTCGATCCGGATCGCGATCCGACTGCGCCCGGCGCGCCGCGGCCGCTCGGCGCCAGCACCGATGCCAACGAGCCGCCGCCGCCAGTGGCTACGGCTGCGACGCCGCGAGGAGCTGGTGCGCCGCTCGATCTTTCGAGTCCGCTTTCGAGCCCGTCGGCGTCGCCGCCAACAAGCGCCGCCGCGCCGGCAGGCGGGGACCTGCCGCCGCCGCCGCCGATCAATCCGGGCGCCACTGGCGCCAACACCGGCGCCAACACCGGCGCCATGCAAGCCGCACTGCCGCCGGGCAATACGCCGAAGGATGAGTACGACTTGGCCTATGGCTACGTTCTGCACAAAGACTTCCCGCTTGCCGAACAGACCTTCCGCGATTTCTTGCATAAATATCCGGGCGATCGGCTCGCGCCTGAAGCGCAATATTGGCTGGGCGAAAGCCTGTTTCAGGACAAGCAATATCGCGACGCGGCGGAAACGTTTTTGACCGTTTCGACCAAATACGAGAACACCGCGCGCGCTCCTGATGCGCTGTTGCGGCTGGGACAATCGCTTGCGGCCTTGGGC
>DATAYT010000027.1:0-12034 GCA_036272395.1 Xanthobacteraceae bacterium | reverse complement strand
ACCGTGCTCGGCGAACTCGGCCTGGACGGCTCGATCGCGCCGGTCGCCGGCGTGCTGCCGGCCGCCATCGGGGCCAATGCTCGCGGCGACGGCCTGATCTGTCCCGCAAGTCGCGGAGCGGAAGCGGCCTGGGCCAGCCCGGAAATCGAGATCATCGCCGCCGGCTCGCTGATCCAGCTCGCCAATCATTTCAAGGGCACGCAGGTCTTGTCGCGGCCGCAGCCGAAAATTCTGGAAGCGAGCGGACCGCTGCTCGACCTCGCCGATATCAAAGGCCAGGAAAGCGCCAAGCGCGCTCTCGAAGTCGCTGCGGCCGGTGGCCACAATCTGCTCATGGTCGGTCCGCCCGGCGCCGGCAAATCCATGCTGGCGTCGCGGCTGCCGTCGATCCTGCCGCCGCTCGCGCCGGCAGAACTCCTCGAAGTGTCGATGGTCGCATCCGTCGCCGGTGAAATCCAAGGCGGCGCCCTGACCAACCGGCGGCCATTCCGGTCGCCGCATCATTCCGCCAGCATGCCGGCTTTGGTCGGCGGCGGCTTGCATGCGCGCCCGGGCGAAGTCTCGCCGTCGCATCACGGCGTGCTGTTTTTGGACGAACTGCCGGAATTCCAGCCGCAGGCTCTCGATTCGCTCCGTCAGCCGCTTGAGACCGGAGAGATCTCGATCGCCCGCGCCAATCACCGCGTCACCTATCCGGCGCGCTTTATGCTGGTGGCGGCGATGAATCCGTGCCGTTGCGGCAAAGCCAATGAGCCGGGCTTCTCCTGCCGGCGCGGGCCCAACACGCGCTGCGCCGCCGAGTACCAGACCCGCTTATCCGGACCGCCGCTCGACCGCATCGACCTGCATATCGAAGTGCCGGCGGTGACCGCCGCCGATCTCATCCTGCCGCCGCCTGCCGAAGGCAGCCGCGAAGTCGCCGAGCGCGTCGCGCTGGCGCGCGAACGGCAAGCCGCGCGTTATGCCGCGATCGGGCTACCGCATATCCGGACCAATGCTGCGGTGTCGGGCGCCATACTCGAAGACGTGGCGCGGCCGGACGGCAGCGGGCTTACGCTATTGCGCGAAGCCGCCGATGCGATGCGGCTCTCGGCGCGCGGCGTAAAGGCGCTGTGGCCAGCCCGGGCGCTTTTCGCCGCTCTGGCGATTATCCCGACCCGTTGCCGTGGACCGAGCCGCGCATGCCGATCGCGGACAAGAATTCCTGCCGCGTCTCGGCGTGATCGCGAAACACGCCAAGCATCCGGCTTGTCACCATGGTGACGCCAGGCTTGTGGATGCCGCGTGTGGTCATGCACTGGTGGGTCGCTTCGGTGACCACGGCCACACCGTGCGGCTTGAGCACGGCATCCAGGCAAGAGGCGATCTCGGCCGTCATTTTCTCCTGGATCTGCAAACGCCGCGCATAGACCTCGACCAGCCGGGCCAGTTTGGAAATGCCGACCACGCGGTTGCGCGGCAAATAGCCGATGTGAACACGGCCGATGATGGGCGCCAGGTGATGCTCGCAATGTGACTCGAAGCGGATGTCGCGCAGCACCACGACTTCGTCGTAGCCACCGGTTTCCTCGAAGGTGCGTTTGAGATAATCGCGCGGATTGTCTTTATACCCCGCGAACCATTCCTCGTAAGCGCGCACGACGCGTGCCGGGGTGGCGAGAAGGCCCTCGCGCTCCGGATCGTCGCCGGCCCAGCGGATCAGCGTGCGCACCGCGTTTTCGGCCTCGGCGCGCGACGGCCGGCGATTTATCGCCGGCGATTTGCTGCGCCCCGTTTTGTTGTTCACAGGCTTGTCCATGAATTTTATCTCCGGCCGGGCATTCGTTTAATGAAACTTATGCGTGAAATCGTCATCTCGCCATTGCTACAACCTGCGCAACGCCACTTCCTCGACCCGATGGCTTTCGATTTTCTTCAGGATGAGATCGGCGCGCGGACGGGTCGGCATGATATTTTCGCGCAGATTGACGAGATTGATGCGATTCCAGATGTCGGTTGCGGTTTCCGCCGCCTCGCGATCGGATAATCGCGCGTAACGGTGAAAATAGGATTTGGGATCGGCGAAAGAAGTGCCGCGAAGCGTTAGAAATCGGCTGACGTACCAGGCCAGCAAGACATCCTCGTCGGCATCGATATAGACCGAGAAATCGAAAAAGTCGGAGACGTACGGAACGGCTTTGCCGTCCTTAGGCAAGCGCCCGGTTTGCAGGACGTTCAGTCCCTCGACAATCAGAATGTCCGGCCGATCGATTTCGATCCATACATTGGGGACAACGTCGTAGGCGAGATGCGAATAGACCGGCGCATGCACCGGCCGCCGCCCGGCTTTGATGTCCGAGAGAAACCGCAGCAAAGCGGGAAGGTCGTAGCTTTCCGGAAATCCCTTCTTGTCCATCAGCCCTTCGCGCTCGAGCACGGCGTTCGGGAACAGAAACCCGTCGGTGGTCAGGAGATCGACCTTGGGCACGTTGGGCCAGCGCGCCAGCAAGGCCTGCAAGACGCGGGCCGTGGTAGACTTGCCGACCGCGACCGAACCGCCGACGCCGATGATGTACGGCGTCTTCGCGTCCTCGGTGCCGAGAAACGCCTGCTGGGCGCTAAACAGCCTCTGCATCGCCGCGACATAGAACGAGAGCAGTCGCGACAGCGGCAGATAAATCTCTTCCACTTCCGACATATCGAGCCGGTCGTGCATCGACCGCAGCCGCGCCACTTCGCCCTGGGTGAGCGTCATCGGCGTGTCTTCGCGGCGGATCGCCCATTCCGCGCGCGAGAACACGCGGTAAGGCGAGACGTCCTGTGCGGTGCGCTGCTCCATCGGATGCCCTTAGCCGCTCTTGTGCGCCGACTTGTGGGCTGCCTTGCGCGCTGCCTTTTCCTCAAGCCCTGATTGATGGCTGCGGGCGCCGAGTTCGGCCTCGACCTCGTCGAGCGAAATGCCACGGGCGTGGAGCACCACGAGCAGATGATAAAGCACGTCGGCGGCCTCGCGGACCAAGCCCTGCCGGTCTTCGCCCACCGCGGCAATTGCCGCTTCGACGGCCTCCTCACCGAACTTTTTTGCGCAATGATCGACGCCGCAATCGAGCAGCTTGCGGGTATAGGAAACCTCGGCGCTTTCGCGAGCGCGCGCCTGCACACGCCGTTCCAGATCGCGGATGGTGAAATTCGACATCGGCAAGTCCTTGGGCAAGTCCTTGGGCAAATCCCTTGGGGCAAGTCCTTCCTTCCGGGTTCCATATCATCTCCCCCGCCACGCCGGGAGAGGCAGCTTCAAGGATCGAGCCGCACCGGAAGACCCGCTTCGGCCATATAGTCCTTGGCTTGCCGTACGGAATGCTCGCCAAAGTGAAAGATCGACGCCGCCAACACCGCAGCGGCGTGACCGTCGCGGACGCCCTGCACCAGATGATCAAGGTTACCGACCCCGCCGGAGGCGATCACCGGGACCGAAACCGCGTCCGCCACGGCGCGGGTTAGCGCGATGTCGAATCCCTGACGCGTGCCGTCGCGGTCCATGGAGGTCAGCAAAATCTCGCCGGCGCCGAGCGCCACCACCTCGCGCGCATAAGCGAGCGCGTCGATCCCGGTTGGATGGCGCCCACCATGGGTGAAGATCTCCCAGCGCGCCGGCTTGCCGGGCGTTGATACTTGCTTGGCGTCGATCGCCACCACGATGCACTGATCGCCGAATTTCTCGGCGGCTTCTTTGACAAAGCCGCGGCGCGCCACCGCGGCAGTATTGATTGAGACTTTGTCGGCGCCGGATGTGAGGAGCGCGCGGATGTCCTCGATGCTGCGCACCCCGCCGCCGACCGTGAGCGGCATAAAGCAGGCTTCCGCAGTCCGCCGCACGACATCGAGCATGATGCCGCGATTCTCATGGCTGGCGGTAATGTCCAGGAAAGTCAGCTCATCGGCGCCTGCTTGATCATAGGCGATCGCCGCAGCGACCGGATCGCCGGCATCGCGCAGATTGACGAAGTTGACACCTTTGACGACGCGGCCGTCTTTGACGTCGAGGCAGGGAATGACGCGGACCTTGAACATCTACGCCGTCGCTTGCGCCTGACGCAGCAGCGAGAGCGCCGCGGCCGGATCGAGCCGGCCGTCGTAAAGCGCGCGGCCGGCAATTGCGCCCTCGAGCTTTTGCGCGCGCGGCTCAAGCAGCGCCCGCACATCGGCGAGCGAAGCAAGCCCGCCCGAGGCAATCACCGGCAGCGAAATGTGCTCGGCGAGCGCGATCGTTGCATCAAGATTGAGTCCTTGAAGCATGCCGTCGCGATTGACGTCGGTATAGACGATGGTTGCAACGCCTTCGTCTTCGAAACGGCGGGCAACGTCGAGTGCGGACAGCGCCGATGTTTTCGACCAGCCTTCGACCGCGATCTTACCGTCGCGGGCGTCGAGCCCGACCGCGACCCGGCCGGGATGAGCGCGGGCGGCAGCTTTGACGAGCGCCGGATCGCGCACGGCCGCGGTGCCGATAATCACGCGCGCGATGCCCTTATCCAGCCAGGCATCGACGGTGGCACGATCGCGGATGCCGCCGCCGAGCTGCACCGGGACCTTCACCGCCGTAATGATCCGTTCCACGGCCGCGGCGTTGACCGGCCTGCCGGCAAATGCGCCGTCGAGATCGACCAGATGCAAATAGCTGAAGCCCTGCTCCGCGAAGGCCCGCGCTTGCGCGGCCGGATCGCGGCTGAATACCGTCGCGCGCGCCATGTCGCCTTGATGCAGACGCACGGCCTCGCCATTCTTCAGGTCGATCGCCGGAAATAAGATCACGGTTTCCACTTCAAGAAATTCGCAATCAGCGCCAGGCCGAGCTTTTGGCTCTTCTCGGGGTGAAATTGTGTGCCGACGATGTTGTCCCGCCCGACGATCGCAGTGACCGGTCCGCCGTAATCGGCGTCCGCCACCAGATCCTGGCGCTGCGACGGATTGAGCGCGAACGAGTGCACGAAATAAGCGTGCCGGCCTTGCGGTCCGAGCGTCAAGCCGTCGAGCAGCGGATGTGGTCGCACGACATTGAGCGTGTTCCAGCCCATATGCGGGATTTTCAATGTAGCGTCGCGCGGAGTGATGCGGTCGACTTCGCCGCCGATCCATCCCAGTCCCTCGACCACTTCATATTCGCGGCCGCGCTCGGCCAGGAGCTGCATGCCGACGCAAATACCGAGAAACGGCCGGCCCTTGCCGCGCACCGCTTGCTCGAGCGCCTCCACCATGCCGGACACGGCATTGAGTCCGCGGCGACAGTCGGCGAAAGCTCCAACTCCGGGCAAAACAACGCGATCGGCGCGCGCCACGATCTGCGGATCGCGCGTCACCGTGATCGGCTGATCCAATCCGGCCTCATGGGCCGCGCGTTCGAAGGCCTTGGCCGCGGAATGCAGATTGCCCGAGCCGTAATTGACGATGGCGACGCTCACCGGTGCGCTCCGGGCTCGGGAAACAATCCGATCACGCCGGATGCCGCGGGGGGCGGTGCCGGCGCGGCTGAGCCCAATGCGGGCGCGCTCGGCGGCGATGCGGGGCGACGCGCTGGCGCCTGACGGATCCAAACATCGAAAAACCGCCGTTCTGCGTCCTCGACATCATCGCCGGTGACCACGCCGATATTGCGCCAATGGCGGCGCGCCAGCTTGGAGCGCCGCAGTGTACCGGCCTCAAGCCCGGCAAGAAGCGAGATCAAAAGGCCTGCCAAAACCAGCATGAACACCGAAGCGCCGAGCGCGCGCAATCCGACGTCGAGCGCCGCCGACACCGGAAGATAAACGGCCAGCGCCAGCCATAAGCGGTGCCGCAGCATCCACAACGGCGTGACCAGGAAAGCCCACCATGAGAAGCCGTCACGGACGAAGACAAAGCGATAGGGTTCGGCCGCGGCCGCGCCGGAGCCGAGTGGCGGTTGATGGACGGTGTAGATGGACATTGACCGATCTCTCAGCGTTAGCCTGCTGCGCGATCCTTAGAAACTCGCGTTTGCAACTCACGTTCCCCGGACCGCAGTTTATTCGCCGAGCCTGCCCTTGGTTGATGGCACTTCGCCCGCCGCCCGCGGATCGACGGCAACGGCGGCGCGCAACGCGCGGGCCAGACCCTTAAAACAGGACTCGGCGATATGATGATCGTTGGCGCCGTACAGCGTGGCGACGTGCAACGTTACACCCGCGTTCATGGCGAAAGCGCGAAACCATTCTTCGACCAGTGCGGTGTCGAACGGCCCGACTTTGGCCCGGACGAATTCAACGTTGAATACCAGAAACGGCCGGCCGGAAATATCCAGAGCGACGCGCGTGAGCGCTTCGTCCATTGGCACGTGTACGTCGGCGTAGCGCGTGATGCCCTTCATCTCGCCCAGCGCCTGTTTCAGCGCCTGGCCGAGCGCGATGCCAACATCCTCGGTCGTATGGTGGTGATCGATGTGCAGATCGCCCTTGGCTCTGACGCGGATGTCGATCCGCGAATGCCGGGCCAACAGGTCGAGCATGTGGTCGAGAAACCCGATGCCGGTTTCGATCGAAGACGCGCCGGTGCCGTCGAGATCGACCGCGATCTCGACGTCGGTTTCCTTGGTCTTGCGCGCCACCGCGCCTTTGCGCATTTCCACTCTCCCGATCGCCGTCTCGGGCGCAATTTTGCCTTCGCGCGGGCCTTTTATCAGGGCCGATCCGAACTCGCCACTGGCGCCATCGCATTTGCATTGCCGGCGGGCAACTCTTAAATCATCGGCTTAAGTAAACGTTTTCCAGCCCGGTCAGTTGAAGGTGGCCGTCGAACCCGGTTATTGTTCATCCAGCGCATGTCATCGGTAGAAGCGGACCATTCCGGCCCCTGGCACGGCACGACCGTTCTGACGGTCCGCAAGGGCGGACTGGTCGCGATCGGCGGCGACGGCCAGGTCTCGATCGGCCAGACCATCATTAAGGCGAACGCCAAGAAAGTGCGCCGTCTTGGCGGCGGCACGGTCATCGGCGGTTTTGCCGGCGCCACCGCCGATGCGTTCACGCTGTTCGAGCGGCTCGAATCCAAGCTCGAGCAGTATCCCGGCCAATTGACGCGCGCCGCCGTCGAACTCGCCAAGGATTGGCGCACCGACCGTTATCTTCGGCGGCTCGAGGCCATGATGATCGTCGCCGACAAGGACGTGTCGCTGGTATTGACCGGCACCGGCGACGTGCTCGAACCGGAGGCCGGCGTCGTCGGCATCGGCTCCGGCGGCAATTATGCACTCGCCGCCGCGCGGGCTTTGCTCGACGGGCCGCTTGACGCGGAAGCGATCGTGCGGCGCTCGCTCGACATTGCCGCGGAGATTTGCGTTTACACCAATCGCAACGTAACCGTAGAGACGTTGAAGGCGTGACCGACTTCTCTCCTCGTGAAATCGTTTCCGAGCTCGATCGTTTCATCGTCGGGCAGGGCGACGCCAAGCGCGCCGTCGCCATCGCGCTGCGCAATCGCTGGCGCCGCCTGCAGCTCGACGAACGGCTGCGCGAAGAAGTGTTGCCGAAAAATATTTTGATGATCGGGCCGACCGGCGTCGGCAAGACCGAAATCTCCCGCCGGCTCGCCAGGCTCGCCGGCGCACCTTTCCTCAAAGTCGAGGCCACCAAATTCACCGAGGTCGGTTATGTCGGCCGCGACGTTGAGCAAATCGTGCGCGACCTCCTCGAGGTTTCCCTCACGCTGACGCGCGAAAAACGGCGCAAAGGCGTGCAGGCGCGCGCCCAGCAAGCCGCCGAAAATCGCGTGCTCGACGCATTGGTCGGGGCGAATGCGAGCGGTTCGACCAAAGACGCGTTTCGCAAGAAGCTGCGCGCCGGCGAGCTCAATGACAAAGAGATCGAGATTGAGGTGCAGACCGGCGGCGGCGGTTTACCGCTGTTCGATATTCCCGGCATGCCGGGCGCGCAGATGGGCGCGATCTCGATCGGCGATATCTTCGGTAAGCTCGGCGGCGGCCGAACCAAGACGCGCCGCGTCACGGTGGCGGAGTCCTATGACATTCTGGTCAATGAGGAATCCGATAAATTACTCGATACCGAGCAATTGACTCAGGAAGCGATCAAGACCGTTGAAAACAACGGCATCGTCTTCCTCGACGAGATCGACAAAATTTGCACCCGCGAGGGCCGTATCGGCGCCGACGTATCGCGTGAGGGCGTGCAACGCGATCTGTTGCCCTTGATCGAGGGCACCACCGTTGCCACCAAACATGGATCGGTGAAGACCGATCATATTTTGTTCATCGCCTCGGGCGCCTTCCACATTTCCAAGCCGTCCGATCTGCTGCCGGAACTGCAAGGGCGATTGCCGATCCGCGTCGAGCTCAAGCCGCTGACGCGCGACGACTTCCGCCGCATTCTGACCGAACCGGAAGCTTCGCTCATCAAACAATACGTGGCGCTGATGGCGACCGAAGGCGTCAGTCTCGAATTTTCCGAGGATGCGATCGATGCCGTCGCCGATGTTGCGGTGGCGGTCAACTCGAGCGTTGAAAATATTGGCGCCCGGCGTTTGCAGACGGTGATGGAACGCGTGCTCGATGATATTTCGTTCGGCGCGCCCGACCGCACCGGGGAAACGGTGAAAATCGATGCGGCCTACGTGCATAAGCACGTGGGCGATCTCGCCAAGAACGCCGATCTCAGCCGATTTATCTTGTGAGCGGCTGCACGGCCGTGGCGCCGGCAGCCATCGCGTTCAACGCTGGAAGGCCGGTTGGTTCTGCTGCTCGCGGTTGATTTCGCGAATCATCGCCATCCATTTTTCGACCTGAGCCAGCATGCGCAGATCGGAGGCGCCCGCCTGCATTGAATTGTGCGCCGAAAACGGCGCGGGCTTGGTCGCGGCAACCATATTCTCGGTAACAATACGCTCGGACATGGGCTGGTTACTTCCGAATCCCGTTTGGCTTACGCCGCAGAGTTTCGCCGACGAGTTTGACGGATTCGTGGGTTTTTTCGGAGTTTCTCGCTATTAAGGTTAATGGCGGGTGTGTATTGGCCCCGAGTGCCGCTAACGCGGCCGGCGGCGCAAGCGCAGGTACAGCGCGCCTTCGCCGCCGTGGCTGACATGCGCTTCCTGGAAACTGACGATAAAGCGGCGGAACTCCGGCAACGACAGCCATAGTGGCACCTGCCGCCGCAGCACGCCGCGCTGGGACGGCGAGCCCGCGGCGCCGCCCATACCCTTGCCGGTCACCACCAGCGCGAGTTTTGCATCTTGCGCTTGCGCCTGCGTGAGAAAATGCAGAAGCGCCGCATGCGCCTGTGTCTGCGTCATGCCGTGAAGATCGAGCCGGGCGTCGATTGTCGCGTGTCCCCGCGCGACGCGCTGCCGCAAGCGGCGATCGAACTGCGCCAGCGCCGGCGGCTGTTTCGCATGGGCGCGTTCTTTCGCAACGCTCTGAACTGGCGGCGGCGTTTCATGCGCGGCCCGATCGGGCGCAGCGCCAAGCGCAGCATCAGCGCTGTGGCGCAACGGCGTCACGCCGCGCGCAAATCCTCTCCACAGCGCTCGTTCGTCGTCGCTCAAGCGGCGCCGGCTCATCGGCGGCGCCGCACGTGAGACTTGCCGTTGGCGGACGGCGCCCCATTCGCACCGGCCGTCATTGCCGGCTTGGTCTCAGGCAGTGGCACCTCATCCGCAGCGCCATCGGGTGCCGTTGGGTCGGGCATATTGTCAAAATTGAAACTGAACGGGCCGGGCCGTGGCGGCGGCAGAGGCACTTCGCTGGCGGCGGCCACCGGATCGAGCGCGCGCGGCACCAGCATGACGAACGTGCCCGGATTTTTGATGCGCCCGGCGATGCGCGCCGCCTCGTCGCCGGCGCCGAAATAAATATCCGCGCGCGCCGGACCGACGATCGCCGAACCCGTATCCTGCGCGATCATGAGGCGGTCGAATTTCGTGCCGGTTTTCTGGTTGGCGATCGGCAACTCGGCCTGGATGAAAAAAGGCGTCCCGTAAGCGTGAAGGGCGCGATCAATCGCAATCGATCGCCCTGGCATGAGCGGCGCGCCCTGGCCGCCGACCGCCTCGTCCTCCGTGGCAAGATCAGTGATCCGGAAAAACACATAGGATTTGTTTTGCCGGCGCACCTCTTTGGCTTGATCCGGATTGGCTTCCATCCAATCGCGAATGCTCTGCATCGAAACCTGTTCTCTGCTCAAAATTTTCTGGTCAACGAGGACGCGGCCGACCGGCGTATATGGCCACCCATTGTGAGAATCGTAATTGACGCGAAGAATGGCTCCATCTTCGAGCCGGATTCGAGCGGAGCCTTGGATCTGCGCGAACAGAACGTCGACCTGGTCGTGCAGGTAGCAGATTTCAAGATGCCAGCCGTCAAGCGCCCCATCCTCGATCTGGCCGCGATCGTAGTAGGGCACAATCTTGCGGCGACCAAGGCGCCGACCGACGAACACGCCCTTCGATGGAAACGCATCGCCGAGCTTGCGTCGGCCGGCGGGTACGAGATTCGGCGGCCGCCGGTAAAGCGGCGCGTTGAACTCGCCGGTAGGCACGCGTGAACCGGCGATGATCGGTTCGTAATATCCGGTGAGAAAGCCGTCCGTGTCGCCGAGTCTGTTGATTCGGATCAGCCGAAAATGATCTTCGAAAAATTTTCGGGCGCCCTCTTCCTCAAGAGGAATAGCTTGACGCGCGTCTTCGCAAATGTCTTTCAGCGCGACGGGGATCGGGGTCAAATCCCGAACCGACTGGCGACGCCGGTTCTGCAGCGTCCGGCAGCTGCCAAGAAAAGCGGCGAAGGCGGCGGCGTGATCGTCGCTGGTCCAGCCCTCCAGCTCGCTCCACTCGACCGGTTCATATTGCGTGTCGGGAAATACCAGCGGGCCGTCTTGCGCGAATGCCGGCGCTTGCAGCGCAAAGAGCACGACCAGTGCCGCGACAGCGCGGAGAACCGGAAGAACCTGACGGTGGAGAAGCAGGCCTGGCGCCGCACCCCCCCTCATTGCGAACATCATTGCCCGGTTTCGGTCGCGATGACTTTCCAGTTGGGGTCGCGCGAGGACACATCGCGGGCGAAGGTCCAGACATCCGTGACGTCGGTGACTTTTTCAGCGTTGCCGTCGATAACCGTGCCACCGCGATCGCGTGTAGCTGAAATCAGTTTAGACACGAAGCGCACCGTGATTTGCGCAGTCGTCCGGTTACGCAGCTCGGCCGCCGTTATGGTCGAACCATCGATCGAAACGAAACGAGTCTCGGCTGTTTCGCTGCGGCGCTCGCGCTCGGTAATCGCCGCGTCGAAGCCGTCATAGACTTCACGCGACAGAAAACTGCGGAGCTGCCGTCGGTCGCCAGCGGCGAAAGCCGTCACAATCATCTCGTAGGCGGTGCGGGCACCGGTAATGAAATGCTTGGCGTCAAAGCTCGATTCCGCGGCGGCGATCGCATCAAGCCCGGCCGCCACGCTTGACCCGCTCTCGGCGACGTCCTTCCAACGCTCGGCGGGTGGCGGTGCGGCTTCAGCGGGGCGCGACGAGGCGTCGGAACCGCGCTGTGGCAGCGTGACCACCTTCTTCTCGGCAGCCGGACTGCGCACAGCATCGCGGGCGGAATATGGATCGTAAGGCGGCCGCTCACGGCCGGTGCGCTGGCCTAAAACGCTGCGCAACCGCAGGAAAATAAACACTGCGAGGGCTAGGAAAATGATGGTGTAGATATCGAACACGTCGGCCATTCTTTCGCCATCGCAGCAAGCGGGGCAGTGCATACCGGGGATCGGTTCGAATGACCAAACCGCGGCAGGACACCCGGTCCCCGCTTTATGTAGGCACGCAGGTGAGGCCATCCAGTGGCGGCTCGCCGTCATTTTAACGCGGCGACACGCAAACATTAAACGATCGGCGCGCCTGCGCCAATAATGTAGCCGAGCGGTCGCACCCTTTCTCTAAACGCTAAATTGACGCGCCATCTTCGGCTTTGTTCGACTTTGAACCTCAAAACCCCGCCGGTTCCCGGGCATTGTTCGCGGCCCCGCCGCATGTTAGCCAAG
>DATAYT010000026.1:0-8620 GCA_036272395.1 Xanthobacteraceae bacterium | reverse complement strand
GCGTAGCGCCGCCATAATCTCAAGAAGGCGCCCGATGTCGCGTGAGGGGTCCATCGCTAAAATTCCTGATACAGTCCTCGCGATCACGCCGTCGATCGAAAGGTGCGCGGACGCTATCAGAGTTGAAAAAGCCCCGCGAGCGGCACCATGCCCGTTTCAGCCTATCTTCGCGCCACTATCCTGTTGATTGCAGCGGCCGTCGCCCTGTTCGGTTCGGCCGGTAGCCTCGCTATAGCGACCTTTTGGCTTTATTGGGCGATCCTCGTTGCGGTTTTTGTCGCCGCTTTCGCGCTGATTGATCGCGGGCTGGTCCAGGAATGCATGCGTCCGGGCGGGCGGCCGACGCCGCTCGGGCTCCGTCTTCTCAATGTCGTCCTGCTCACACATTGGATCGTCGCGGGGCTTGATCGGGGCCGCTTGCATTGGAGCGACAACGTGCCGTTGTGGCTGCAAGCACTCGGGCTGTTCACCATCGTTGCGGGGTATGCGCTGGTGTTCTGGGCGATGATGACCAATCGCTTTTTCTCCTCGGTCGTGCGCATCCAGTCCGACCGGGGACAATATGTGGTTACGAGTGGGCCATACTGGCTCGCGGCCGCGTTTCTCATCGCCATTACGGGGCCATTCCTTTTTTACCGCGTGATCCATGAAGATCGCGTCCTTCAGACCCGCTTGGACTATGCGCGCCGCGTGCGCTGGAGGTTGGTCCCCGGGATTTGGTGATTGCGAATAGGGCGTTGGCTGGCCTTGTGAAGCTCCATGTGGAATAGTCAATTCGCATAAGAGATATTATGGAACAGATGCACTGAGCCCAAGGTTTATCGGGCTTCGGCGATAGTCAGCCTCATGCCGTCGAATGCCGGCACGACATTGACTGGCAGCTTGCCGCGCAGCGCGTCGTAATCGAGATCGGCGTGGAGATTGGTAAGGACGGCGCGCTGCGGTTTGATCCGCTCGATCCAGCGCAGCGCGTCAGCAACGGAAAAATGGCTTGGATGCGGGGTGTAGCGAAGGGCGTCGACGATCCAGAGGTCGAGCGCGCCCAAAGCCTCAAGGCTCGATGCCGGAATGCCGCTGAGGTCGCAGGAATAAGCGAGCCCTGCGAACCGGAATCCCAGCGAATTAATGTCGCCGTGCTCCTGCAAGAAAGGCAGCACCGAGATTGGTCCACCCTTCCCGGTCACCGTGACCGGCACTCCGTCGGTCAGACGGTGTTCGGTCGCGATCGGCGGGTAGCCGCTTCCCGGAGGCGATTGGAAGCAGTAGCCGAACCTGCTGCGCATCATCGCGGCGGTACTTTCGTCAAGGTAGACGTCGACGCGCTGGCGGCGCTTGATGAACAGCGAGCGCAGGTCGTCGATGCCGTGGGTGTGGTCGGCGTGTTCGTGCGTGTAGAATACGCCGTCGAGCCAATCGACGTCGGCGTCGAGGAGCTGCTCGCGCAAATCCGGGGAGGTGTCGACGAGAACGCGGGTGACGCGGTCGGCCGTGCGCCGCTCGACCAACAGCGATGTCCGCCGCCGACGGTTTTTTGGATTGTTCGGATCGCAATGGCCCCAGCCCAGAGCGGGCCGCGGCACGCCACCCGAAGAACCGCAGCCGAGAATTGTGAAATTCAGCGTCATCGAGGCGCCGCCGGCGCTTGCTGGCTTCCTTCCGACTGCGCGGGCGCCGCTGCCGGCACCTTGGCGAACAGCCGATAGAAGTTGGTTGTGCTCTCATTGGCGAGCGTATCGAAAGAAACGCCGCGGACATCGGCCAGGACTTTTGCGGTCTCGACCACAAAGGCCGGCTCATTGCGCTTCCCGCGATATTTTCCGGGCGCCAAATAGGGCGCATCGGTCTCGACCAAGATGCGGTCCGCGGGCAGCTCCGCCGCGATAGACCGTAACTCTTCCGAGTTCTTGAAGGTCAGGATGCCCGTAAAAGAAATAAAGTGACCCAGCGCCACGGCGCGACGGGCGAGGTCGCGTCCGCCGGTAAAACAATGCAGCACGGCGGCAAACCCGCCCTTCCCCGTTTCTTCTTCCAGAATGCGCGCGGTGTCGTCGTCGGCCTCTCGCGAATGGATGACAAGCGGCAGACCGGTTTCGCGCGCCGCGGCGATATGTGTTCGAAACCCCCGCTCCTGCGCCTCGCGCGGCGAATTGTCATAATGATAGTCGAGGCCGGCTTCGCCGATCGCGACGACTTTTTCAGCACGAGTGGCGGCTACGAGTTCGGCCAGACCGATGTCGACTTCCTCGTGCGCGTAATGCGGATGCGTGCCGATCGAGCAATAAATCTCCGGGAAACGCTCGGCTATCGCGAGCAGCGTCGCTTGCCGCCGCACGCGCGTCGAGATCGTCACCAGGCGCTCGATTCCGGCGACGCGGGCGCGTGCCACCACCGCATCGAGTTCGTCGGCGAAGTCGGGAAAATCGAGATGGCAATGGCTGTCGATCAGCATGTGCGTTCTATTGCGCCGCGTCGCCCGCGGATTCGACATAGCGCGGGAAAACCGCCGTCGGTGCCGGAAGTTTTGTCCCCGCCGCGATGCGGCGCCCCCCGCCGAGATCCGCAAAGCGCCGCTCGCCTTGCGGAATCGCCAAAAGATCAAGCAATTTGCCGGCCGAGGTCGGCATGAATGGCAGGATCAGGATCGACACCTGGCGCAACACCTCCGCGGTCACATAAAGCACCGTGCCTTGGCGCTCCGGATCGGTCTTGGCGAGCGCCCAGGGCGCTTCGCCAGCAAAATAACGGTTCGCCTCCGCCACGACCGCCCAAATGGCGTTGAGCACCTGGTGCAGTTGCTGCGTCGCCATCGCCTCGCGTGCCTTACCAATTAAGGCGTCAGCGGCAGCAAGCAGCGTTTGGTCCCTGGCCTGCAACGCACCCGGAGTCGGCAGCACGCCGCCAAGACCACGCCCGACCATCGACAGCGAACGCTGCGCTAGATTGCCGAGATCATTGGCGAGATCGGCGTTGATGCGCGCCACGATCGCCTCGTGGCTGTAATTGCCGTCCTGTCCGAACGGCACTTCACGCAACAGGAAATAGCGCAATGGGTCGACGCCGTAGGCATCGGCCAGCGCGAAGGGATCGATGACATTGCCGACCGACTTCGACATTTTCTCGCCGCGGTTGAATAGAAAACCGTGCGAGAAGATGCGCCGCGGCACGTCGACACCCGCCGACATCAGAAAAGCCGGCCAGTACACCGCGTGAAAGCGCACGATATCCTTGCCGATCACATGCAGATCGGCCGGCCAATACTTTTTAAATTTTTCGCTTTCCGTATCGGGATAACCGACCGCGGTGATGTAATTCGTCAGCGCGTCGACCCACACATACATGATGTGCTTCGGATTGCCCGGAACTTTTATGCCCCAGTCGAATGTGGTGCGCGACAGCGAGAGGTCCTGCAGCCCACCGCGTACGAAGCTCGCCACTTCATTGAACCGTTCCCGCGGCAGCACGAAATCCGGAACGCGGCGGTAGAGATCGAGCAGCTTCTCCGCGTATTTGGAAAGCCTGAAAAAGTAGCTCTCTTCTTCCACCCATTCGACCGGCGTGCCATGCGGGCCGAGCCGCTGGCCTTTGTCGTCGACCCGGGTCTCGCTTTCGTCGTAGTAGGCCTCGTCGCGCACCGAATACCAGCCCGAATATTTATCGAGATAAATGTCGCCGGCGGCTTCCATGCGCTCCCAGATCGCTTCTGATGAGCGGTAATGGCGCGTTTCCGTGGTGCGGATGAACTCATCGTTGGAGCAATTGAACTTCTTCACCATCGCCTGAAAGCGCGGCACGTTGCGCTCGACCAATTGGAGCGGGGTCAAATTTTCCTTGGCCGCGGTCTGCAGCAACTTCATGCCGTGCTCGTCAGTGCCGGTGAGAAAGAAGACGTCGCGGCCGTCGAGCCGCATGAATCGCGCGATAGCGTCGGTGGCGATCGCTTCGTAGGCGTGCCCGATATGCGGCGCACCGTTCGGATAGGCGATCGCGGTGGTGATGTAGTACGGCTTGCCGGCCGGCTGCTTCGTCATGAGGGTTGGTTATCAACCGCGCGTGGCCTCGGCAAGCAGGCCGAAAACATTGAAGACTAAGGGCTTGCGCTCAAGATTATAGGTCTCGGCGTCGCGCGCAGCGGCATTGATGTGCTCGGAGGCCTCGGCGAGACGGTTAAGGCGCGCCAGGTCACCACGGCCGCCGTCAAGCCGCTGCGCGAGCCAGGCGTTCACGGTGTCGAGAAACGCCGCCAACGGCTGCGGATCGGTTCCGGCCAATGCGTCGCCGAGCGCGTGCAAATCGGCGGGATTGACTGCCGGCAGGCGCGCCAAGAGATCGAGCGCATGTTGGCGAAGGAGCAACGCCTCCTCGTCGAGCAAAGTCAGCGCGCGAGCCACCGAGCCATCGGCACCGGCAGCAGCAGCAGCAATCTCGGGGTCGTCGGGCTCAATCCCCGCCACGGCGGTAACCGCGGCGGCGACGTCCTTCTGCACCAAAGGGCGAAGCGAGATGATGCGACAACGCGACCGCAACGTGGGCGGGACGCGCGCAGTGGAATGAGCAATGAGCAAGAGCAGCCCGCGCTTGGGCGGCTCCTCGAGCACCTTCAAAAGTGCATTGGCGCCCGAACGGTTAAGATCATCGACGGCATCGATGATGGCGATTCGCCAACCACCCTCCCCGGCGGTCGAACCGAAAAACGGCACCGTGCGGCGGATATCGTCCACCGCAATCTGGTTACGCAGCACACCCCGCTCGTTGACGGTCCGTTCGATGACCAGAAGATCCGGCTGCGCCTGTGCGGCGATGCGACGGGCCACTGGACTTGCGGGATCGACCTGGAGCGAGACCGCGTCTTGCACATTCTTCCCGCTGGGATCGGGATGGCTAAGAACGAAGCGCGCAGTGCGAAAAGCGAGCGTGGCCTTGCCAATCCCTTTCGGCCCGGCAATGAGGATGCCGTGCGGCATACGGCCCGCGCGATAGGCGGCAAGCAACGTCGCTTCGGCCGCGGTGTGACCGAACAGCACCGTAGTCTCGCGCGGGTGCGGGGGCTCGTCGGTATCGTCGTCCTGCCGGGCCATAGTCTTCCGCCCAGCTAGATCTTCGCCGTTGCGGGCTCGTCAACGCGCCGCGCGGCTTCTGGCTCCAGCCGTGACTGCACCGCTCGCCAAACCGCGTTAGCCACATCGTCCTTGGACGCGCTGGCGTCGATCACCACGCAGCGATCCGGCTCGCGCGCCGCAATGGCGAGATAGGCGTCGCGCAGCTTTTCGTGGAACTCGGCGCCCTCGCCTTCAAAGCGGTCCGCCTGAGCGGTGCCGCGGCGCCGTTTGGCTCGCTCCAGGCCGACCTGAACTGGCAGATCGAGTATCACTGTCAGATCGGGAGCAAGCTCTCCCACCGATACGCGTTCAAGCACGTTGATCAGTTTCTGATCGACCTGACCGAGAATGCCTTGGTAGACGCGGGTCGAATCCGCAAATCGGTCGCAAACGACCCATTTGCCGGATCGCAGTGCCGGCAAGATCGTGCACCGCACATGATCGTCACGCGCGGCCGCGAACAGCATGGCCTCGACCTCGGCTCCGAGTGGCTTCGCCGCGCCCGTCAGCAATACATGGCGGATGATCTCTGCGCCTGGCGAGCCGCCGGGCTCCCGGGTCAACTGAACGGCAAAGCCATCAGCCTCAAGACGCAGCGCCAGCATCGCGGCCTGGGTGGATTTGCCTGTCCCCTCGCCGCCCTCAAAGGTGATGAATCTGCCTCGCATGCCAAAAATCTCAGTGCATCTTTGTATAATGACAGGAGGCCTATGCCTTTAAGAGCTTTACTTGGTTTTCTGCTACGACAATCGAAGGCGGGCGACAACGTTCGCCAGTTATATAGTCACCGCGACGGCAACGCGCACGCACCGACCCGGTTTAGAGCTTACTCACTCCGGCGCGCAACACGCCGATCATGAGCTCGGTAGCGCCGTCCATTGCCCGTTGCGACATGCTACCCCGCCCGACATCATCGCCCGCCTGCAACGGCACTTCGAGAGCGAGGTTTTCGCCCCGCCAGACCTTGAGCTTTCCGATCGGCTGTCCCTTCGTGATGGGCGCCGGAACCGGTCCCGTATAGACGATCCGCGCCAGCAAACGTTGACTATTATTCCGCGGCAGCATCACCCGCACGATGCCAGGCGCGATGAGCGGCACATAGCTTTTGTCGCCGCCAAACACTTTGGCGTCGCCTACCGTCTGCCCTTCTGCAAACAAAACCCGCGCTTGAAAGTCGTGGAAGCCCAATTCCAACAATTTCTTGGCCTCATCGGCGCGTTCTTTGTCCGATTTTGCTCCAGTGACGACGACAATCAGCCGGAAATTGTCCTGCACGGCCGAACCGACCAAGTTGAACCCAGCCTCGGAGGTCTCGCCGGTTTTGAGACCATCGGCGCCGATACCCATGCCAAGGAGCGGATTGCGGTTCTGCTGATGAATATTATTCCATGCGAAATCGCGCTGGCTGAAATATGGATAGAAATCGGGATAGGTTTGAAAGATGTGCCGAGCCAGTTCCGCCATTTCGCGCGCGGTCACACGCAAATTAGGATCGGAATAGCCGGTTGAATTGGTAAAGGTCGAAGTTTCGAGACCGATCTCTCGCGCGCGCTGGGTGAGCATCTGGCCGAAGCTCGCTTCATTCCCGGCGAGCGCCTCGGCGACGGCAATACAGGCGTCGTTGGCGGAATCAACAATGATGCCTTGCAGTAAATCCGATACCTTCACCCGGCTGTGAATGGCAGCAAACATTGTCGAGCCGTGCGATGGCGCCCCGCCCTTTCGCCAGGCATTTTCGCTGATGATGTACTCGTCATCGGGTTTGACGCGGCCTTGCTTGATCTCATTGAACAGGAATTCAAGGGTCATCAGTTTGGCAAGACTTGCCGGGGCAATCGGCTGATCGCCATTCTTGTCGTACAAAATACTGTCACTGTCAGCGTCGAGCAGAATTGCCGCGGGCACGCTGCTTTGAAACCCCTCGTCTTTCTTGCCCGAGCCAACGGGTGCGGCCCCGGCACCCAGGGCGGCGGCGAACAGCACCGCTGCACAGCCAATAGCAGCCAGCGCGGGGAGAATCCGGTTTCCCGTTCTCACATTCGTTCTACTTAAGCTTTCCGTCACGCCACGCTCCGACAATGTCCGGCCTATTGTCGCGCACAGATCCGTCAGGAAACAGACCCATAGCCCGTGACCAATAGTCCGCGGCCAATGGTCCGCGCCCATCCGCCGCGGACTCAATCCGTGTTCGATAATATCAGCTCAGTAAAGCCCGCGGCCGGTGAGAAATTCGTCCGAGCCGTCGTCTGTTGACGAAATCGTGCTGGCGTAGGTCAGAGTAGCGCTCTGCGGCAATGACGCTGTGGTGGCGATACTGGCGAACCGAGTACGAGGCGGCGCCGTCATTGCGACCGGAACGATACGGAGCGCGGCGAGCTTGGTCGTGCCCGGCGCGGGCGCCGGCTCATCCTGGCGCAAGGTTGCCTCAAGCACCCGATCATCCGAGCCTTCGATCCGCGCCCGGCCGACATATTCCACCCGCACCCAGGCCGTTCCACTCACCGTGAAGCCCAGCAAGTAGGCGGCGTGCTTTGATACATCGATGATCCGGTTGCCCGCGTAGGGCCCGCGATCATTGACCCGCACGATCAATGAGCGGCCATTGCTCAAATTCGTCACCCGCACATAGCTTGGCAGCGGCAGCGTCGGATGCGCCGCGGTAATGGCTTCGGCGTCGAAAATCTCGCCATTCGCCGTGGAGCGGCCATGAAAAACCGAGCCGTACCACGACGCCACGCCATCGGCCCGATAGTGGGGATTATCCTGGGGGACGTAGACCCGCCCCGCCACAATGTAGGGCGAACCGACCCGGTAAACGCCGCCACCTTTCGGCACGGGGTTGCCTGGTTCGACCAAGCGGGCGTTGTTATTGGCGCAATTTGCCAAAGCAAAACAAAGGGCAGCGCAAGTCGCAACCGGCGCAAACCTTCCCCACGCCGAGCTTGCCCGACCCCGCATCATCCCCCATCCCGTACCTGGAACTATTGAATTCGAGCATGGTCAGATTGTGGCGAAAATGGGCAGTTAGGCCCGGCGAGTGAATGGATCATTCATCAACGTGCCGGAGAAATTCGCCGGCCGGAGTTCTCTAAAGGTTGTGTCCGCGAATTCTTCAAAAGACTCCGGCGTCAGGACTGACTACCACCACCAACGGCGCCAAGGCCTGTAGCCGTAGTGCGGGACCGGATAGCCCAGAACATAGTAGGGCGTTCCAAGCGCATAATCAGGTGGCGCGTAGTAGCCATAGTAGCCGTAAAGATTGGGGTTCCACCGCGCCGGCGGATATCCTCCAGTGGCAGGACCATTTTGAGCCATGGCAAACACAGTCCCGCCCATTAACAGGACTGCGGCCAGTGCGATCCATGCTATTCGCTTCATTCCTCTCTCCATTAGTCCGCCGCCTACCAGCCACCTCAGGGAACATGCTCGGCAGCGGCTCCGTTCCGGTCTCAGGAGGATTTTCTAAGGCGAGGACCATTCCGGCGGCCCCCAACGATGGCCTGGCCCGTGCAACTGCCGGTCCA